>JBBSSO010000086.1:0-7146 GCA_038241905.1 Cytophagales bacterium
CTAAGCCAGATTATTTACTTGCAAGATTTCCTCTAGGTATTCTCTGGTGTTGGCTAGGCGCGGAACCTTGTGCTGGCCGCCCATTTTGCCTTTGTACGCTAGCCATTTTAGAAACGCGCCGGTTGGGGCCACCGTTACCAGCGGCGCTTGCAGGGCGAGGTCGTTTTGGCGTTTGGCATCATAGTCAGAGTTAATCTGGCGCAGGGTTTGGTCTAGCACGTGGTTAAACGCTTCTTGGCTGGCGGGCGGCGTTGAAAATTCTATAATCCATTGGTGGCCGCCTTTGTTTTTGCCTTCAAAATAAATGGGAGCCGCCGAGAAATTAGTGATGGCTGCGCCAGTGGCTTCGCAGGCTTTGGCAATGGCCGCCTCGGCGTTTTCTACTACTACTTCTTCGCCGAAGGCGTTTATAAAATGCTTGGTGCGGCCAGAAATTTTTATGCGATAAGGCGCTAAACAGGTAAACCGAACCGTGTCTCCAATCTTGTAGCGCCACAGCCCGGCGTTGGTAGAAATAAGCAGCGCGTAGTTTTTGCCTAATTCTACCTGATCTAGCGTTACGGCTTGCGGATACTCGGCATCGGCTTGGTCCATGGGTAGAAATTCATAGAACACGCCGTAATCAAGCATCAGCAGCATTTCATCTTTCAAGCCGGGCTCGTCCTGAATCCCGAAGAAGCCTTCAGAGGCGCTGTAAACCTCCAAGTAATTCATTTTATCAGAAGGAATCAGGTTCCGGAAAAGCTCTCGGTAGGGCCCAAACGCGACCGCGCCGTGCGTAAACACTTCCAAATTGGGCCATACTTCCAAGATATTGGCTTTCCCGGTGGCCTCCAAAATGCGATTTAAGAGCACGTAGGTCCAGGTGGGCACGCCAGAAAGGCCGGTAACGTTTTCTTTAACGGTTATTTCTACCATCTTCTCAATTTTTTCTTCCCACTTGTCCATGAGCGCCACTTTTAAGGGCGGGGTGCGCATGGCCTCGGCCCAGATGGGCAGGTTTTGCATAATTACCGCCGATATGTCTCCGCAGCGGGTGTGGGCGTTAAATTCGTTGGCTTGCAGGCTGCCGCCGATGGAGAGTGATTTGCCCCCGAAAAGTTTGGTGCCGGGATAATTGTTGGCGTAAATGGAGAGCATGTCTTTGCCGCCTTTGTAGTGGCATTCTTCCAGCGCTTCTGGGGTAACCGGAATAAATTTGCTGCGGGCGTTGGTGGTGCCAGATGATTTAGCAAACCACTCTACCTTGCTGGGCCACAGCACGTTCTGCTCGCCGCGCATAATCCGTTCAATGTGCGGATATAGGTTTTCATAGGTGCTGATGGGCACCCGCTCCTGAAATTCTCTCACGGATAGGCCATCGGCGTAGCCGTATTTTTTGCCCCATTCCGTGTTTTTGGCGATGTGAGTGAGGGAAGAAAATAATTCGGTTTGCACCTCGTGGGGGTACTTCCGGAAAAGGTCAATCTGATGAATTCGCTTCTTCATGACCCAAGACACAATCGAATTAAATATCTCCACGCAGTTGGCAGTTGATTGTTGGTGAACTCTTCTGTGATTTCTTGTTTTCTGATTATCTCCTAAAATTTATAATAAATCCTGCGCGCTTCTGTCCTCTTGAAAAAATCTTATGTACTAATTACTAAAGCGTTGATTATCTGCTACTACCGATTGCTCACAAGGTCCTTTCAGGATGACAAAAATAGGGAAAATGGCAGGTAGCAAAAGCTAATCAGAAATTACACCTTCCTTTTCAGCTCAAAGTGCTTGCCCAAATACACGCGGCGCACTTGTTCATCAGCGGCTAGTTCTTCGGCGGTGCCGGATTTTAGAATACGCCCCTCAAAAAGCAGGTAAGCCCGGTCTACGATGGAAAGCGTTTCATTTACGTTGTGGTCTGTGATCAAGATGCCAATGTTTTTGGTCTTGAGTTTGGCCACAATGGTTTGAATTTCCTCTACCGCGATGGGGTCTACACCCGCAAAAGGCTCATCTAAGAGCACAAAACTGGGGTCTACGGCCAGAGCGCGGGCAATTTCAGTACGCCGGCGCTCGCCCCCAGAAAGTACAACTCCCTTATTTTTACGCACGTGCGATAGCGAAAATTCATCTAGCAATTCTTCCACTTTCTGCTGGCGTTCCTGCTTGGTTTGGTCGGTCATTTCCAGCACGGCCATGATGTTTTCTTCTACGGTTAGGTCTCGGAACACGGATGCTTCCTGGGCCAAGTAGCCCACACCTTTTTTGGCCCGGCGGTACATAGGCATGTCCGTAATGTCTTCTTGGTCCAGAAAAATACGACCCGAGTTAGGTTTTACCAGCCCCACAATCATATAGAACGAGGTAGTTTTACCTGCTCCGTTGGGTCCTAGCAAACCCACAATTTCGCCTTGGTTAACCTCAATGCTTACATCGTTCACTACCGTGCGCGATTTGTACTTCTTAAACAGGTGTTCAGATCTCAATATCATTAAGGTAAAATTAGGAAATTAACGGCAATTGCCACGCAGGAAGAAACACGAAAATGGGCTACGGGTTTTCATCGCCTTGGCTGCATCTAAAATATAATTTTTTAAATAAGGTAATGTGGTTTTGCCCGTAAAGTTTGCAGACGCGTAAGAATAACCGTACCTTTTAATCGTCTTATACCTAAATGCTTACCCGCTATGCGCGCAATTCTTGGTTTGACCATTCGTAAAGTAGTGCTAGCTCTATCAGTTTTGGTGGGCAGTTTTGCGTTGCAAGGGTCCAAGACCAGTTCCAGTTCTTTTTTGCACGGCGTTGATGTGTCTCGGTACCAGCAAGAGGTAAATTGGGAGCACGTAAAAGAGTCTAACATTACGTTTGCATTCATGAAAGCCACCGAAGGTGATTTTCATAAAGACCCCTATTTCAAACGCAACTGGGCGCACAGTAAGCAGCACGGCATTAAGCGCGGTGCGTACCATTTTTTTCTGCCTTGGGTAGATGTAGAAGAGCAGTTGGCTAATTTTATAGGCACTGTTACCTTACAACCCGGCGATTTAGCCCCGGTGTTGGATGTAGAAACCTTTGCCCCCGATATTCCGGATGCCCAAATCCGGAAAAGTATTGCGCGTTGGTTAGAAGGGGTTGAAGCCCATTACGGCGTAAAACCTATTATTTACACGTACCAATTGTACTACGACCGGAAAATGCGGGGTCATTTTACCGGCTATAATTTCTGGATTGCCCGCTACAAAAACGAAGAGCCTTCTACCCACCCCAAAGATAAAATGGCGTTCTGGCAGTATTCTGAGAAAGGAACCGTAAAAGGCATTGCCTCTAAAGTAGATCTCAACTGGTTTTACGGCGATATTGAAGCCTTGAACCAGTATTGCGTTCCGGCCAAAGCACCAGCTAGCCCCACTACCATTTTCGCGCAACAGTAAAAGCTGTTTTAGGCCTGTTTTCTGAAAAACAAGCCTAAAACAACTCCTTAAGCGGGTTGTGTTACCAGCAGTAACACCTCAATTTCTTGGTCTAGCGCTTCATGGGTCCGGTGTCCGAAAATTACTTCGCAGTCATTGCCGCATTTTTCTTGAATTAAATCTGTGATGAGTATAAATTCTTCCATCTCTAAAGCAGCATTGCCGCCGCTAGAGATTCTGAGCAAGGCCCGTTGCGCGTTTGCGATTTGGGTGGAGTGCATAAACGGATAAGAAAAAGAGCGCTCTGCGGCTAGGGCACCGCGGTTTTCACCGCTGGCAACGCCCAACCCAATAGCCGCCGGCCCGGCGTTGCGAAGAATGGTTTTCACGTCTTCAAAATCGACGGAAACATCGTCTAACTGGCTTTCTAGCGTTAAATTGGCCAGGCAAGTCAAGGCTTTGTAAAGCGTTTCTACCAAAACACCTTCCGCCACCGGCGCTATAATTAGAGAATCAACCAAGGCCAGCACTTCTTTTTGTTTTTGCCCGTCGGCCGTATATTCCACGCTACTTGCTCCCGTTAGAACAATGATAAAGCGCTGCGAGGCCGTTTCTTGCCTTATTTTCTGCAGCGCGGCCTGGCTCAAATCTTCCAGCTGGGCCACCACAAACACTACTTCTTCCCCCAGTTCTTTTGCAGCAGATGGTTTATCGGGCCACGGATCTTGTTGAATAAGGGTGTTACCCAAGTATAGGTCAATGGCCGGTTTTTCTGCTTGGTTCATGTGCGCCAGCACGGCGCGGCCCAAGGAGCCCAACAAAATGGCGGAAGCTTTTACAGGATTGTTCATAGATATTGAATAAGTTATATAAGTGCTAAATTGTTTGCTAAATAAATGGGCAGCGCGCTAGAAATCCTCTTTGACTTGCGCGCTGTTTTAGGCCTGTTTTAAGAAAAACAGGCCTAAAACGACCACCACATCGCCGGTGAGGCGCGCGCTTGCAATCCACAAAAAGACAAAGTTTTTCTGGCAGCTTTACCTGCCTAGGGAATGGCTAACGCTGCCAAAATGTTGAGGGCGACTTGAATAGAAACCGCCGGAATGGGCGAATGTTTTGGTCTGGCAGAAAGTAGCGTTGCATATTTTCATATAATATAGAATGTAAAGCTGGTGTTGGCTTCTCTTTTTGGTTTAGAGCGGCCTTGTTTATTTCTTAAAAGTAGGGCTTCGGTTCGCCAAAGGATGTCGCTGTGAATATTTTTTTAAGATAAATTTTTCTGTCGTTTGCGCCCGCCAGGTGCGTTTAAACAACCAAACGCAAACAAAACACCCGGCCGCTTCTGGAGCAACCAAGTGTTTTGGGACTTATTTAAAATTTCTGTTTTAGGCCTGTTTTTCTAAAAACAGGCCTAAAACAGAAAAAATACACAGCTTTTTATTCCGCCAAGCGGATGTCTTTGATGCGCAGTTGTAGAGTAATGTTGCCTCTATATTCGTTTTCTTCTACGCAGTAGCACACATCAAATGGAATGCCTTTTAAAATGCGCGGGTAAAACTCGGCCATGCCAAAGGCGATGGCGTCAAAAGAGGTAAGGCCGTCTTGGGTGAGGCGCAATTTGAGGTGGGCATCGCCTACAATTTTGGCCGAGCCAGTATCATAGACGCAGCTACTCATGAACACCGGAGACAGGTTGCCGGGTCCAAAAGGCTCCATCTGCTTCAAAATATTGAAAAACTTTTGGGTAATCTGGTTCAATTCCAGTGGCGCGTCAATCTCCACCATCGGCACGCGCTGTTCTTCCAGAATGGTGCTGGCTACAACTTGCTCAAACTTGGCGCGGAAAGCTGGCACATTCTCCAGCGGCATGGTTAACCCGGCGGCATACATGTGGCCGCCAAACTGATCTAGCAAATCTGAACATGCCAAAATAGCTTGGTGCACATCAAAACCGTGCACAGAGCGCGCACTGCCCGTGGCTTTGCCCTTAGATTCTGTTAAAATGATGGTTGGCCGATAGTATTTTTCAATGCAACGGCTGGCCACAATGCCAACTACGCCTTTGTGCCAGGTTTCTTTAAACAACACCGTGGAGCGGGCGCTGCGCAAAAAATCGTCTTGGGCAATCATCTCCAGCGCCTCTTTGGTAATGCTGCTGTCATGCCCTCGGCGGAGCGAGTTAGAGAGATTTATGTCTTGGCTGATGGTAAAGGCCTGGTCTTTGGTTTGGGCCAGCAACATAGCCACCGACCGTTTGGCATCGCCCATGCGGCCAGCAGCATTGATACGCGGCGCAAACCCGAATACAATTTGAGTAATATCTACCGCAGACCGAAGGGCCGCCAACTCTTTGAGCGCTTCTAAACCCGGCCGTAACGGCGCTCCGCTGTTCATGCGCTGCAGGCCGTGGTAAGCCAGCACGCGGTTCTCATCGGTGATGGGTACAATGTCGGCGGCAATGGAGATAACTACCAAGTCTAGCAACTCAAACAGCGGTTCTAGGTCTAATCCTTGGTGTTGGCAAAATGCTTGCATCAGTTTAAAACCCACACCGCAGCCAGCCAGTTCTTTAAAAGGATACGCACAATCAGAGCGTTTGGCGTCTAGAACGGCCACGGCTTGGGGCAACTCATCATCGGGTAAATGGTGGTCGCAGATAATAAAGTCGATGCCTTTTTGCTGGGCGTACGCTACTTCGTCAATAGATTTTATGCCGCAATCCAAAGAAATAATAAGGCTTACGTTGGCTTCTTGGGCGTAATCAATACCTATAAAGGAAATGCCGTAGCCTTCTTTGTAGCGGTCTGGAATGTAATATTCAATCCGGTCTTGAAAGAAAGGCTGCAGAAAACTGAATACTAACGCCACTGATGTGGTGCCGTCTACGTCATAATCGCCATAAATAATAACGCGTTCTTGGCTGTGGAGAGCTTGTATTAGCCGGTCGATGGCCTTGTCCATGTCTTGGAACAAGAACGGATCATGGAGGTTTTCTAAAAGGGGCCGGAAAAAAGTTTTGGCCTGATCATAAGAAGTGATGCCCCGCTGGTAGAGAATGGTGGCCAGGATTTGGCTAATATTCAGGCTCTCGGCTAAATTTTGTACTTTTGCGGCGTCCGGCGCTTCCTTTACTACCCATCTTTTCTGCATCGGCTGTCTGCGGCTTTGGTTTGCTAAGCGCTAGCAAAAATACAGAATTCTGCGGGAAAGATGCGGGCAGCGAGGCCATCGTTTTACAACCGATGCTGATTTAAGCAAGATTGCATCAGTAGTACTTTCTCTATTTTAGCTTTTCCCTCATGAAAAAAATAAAAGATTTTTACCACAAATACAAAGCGTACGGCCTGGTAGATGGGTTAATGTACCTCACCTTCTTTTTGTTTTTAGCGCTGTTATTTCTTTTTTTCAGTTAACCTGTTTTAGGCCTGTTTTCTGAAAAACAGGCCTAAAACGCGCTAAAGATTATCGCCGCGGAGCGTGCGGAGGCGCTTGCGGGCTTCGGCTACAAATACGCTGCCGGGATGCTTTACCAGCAATTGGTTGTAAAGTTCTTGGGCTTTCTGGGGCTGGCCTAAGTTTTCTTCGTTCAGTTTGGCCAACAGAAAGAGGGCATCGTCTGAAAGAATATCACTTTTGGGGAGGTCTAAAAGTTGCTGCAGGTTGTGGGCGGCCTGCTCAAATTTGCCCAACTTTTGCAAGATTTGAGCTTTCCGGAAATAAATTTCATCTGTAAGGATGTGCCCCGGATAGTTTGCCA
>JBBSSO010000087.1:0-7145 GCA_038241905.1 Cytophagales bacterium
TATAACATCGCCGTAGGCGATAGAACCTCTCTGAATGATCTTTTCTATATTCTAAAGGCAGAAGCCGGCGTGGACGTGGAACCAGAGTACGGACCAGAGCGCGCCGGCGATATCCGGGATAGTTTAGCGGATATTTCCAAGGCAAAAAATTTATTGGGTTACAACCCCCAAATCCGGATTCAGGAAGGACTGCAGAAAACCCTGGCCTGGTTCAGAGACAACCAAGATTTCATCTATAACCAAAAATAGACCATGAAAGGCATTATCCTAGCTGGGGGCTCCGGCACCAGATTACACCCGTTAACATTGGCCGTAAGCAAGCAATTGATGCCGGTGTATGACAAACCCATGATCTACTATCCGCTGTCTACGCTCATGCTGGCCGGGATAAAAGACATTCTCATCATCTCCACGCCGCATGATTTGCCCATGTTTGAGCGCCTGTTAGGCGACGGCAGCCAGATTGGCTGTAACTTCAGCTACAAAGTGCAGGAGGTGCCCAACGGTCTGGCCCAAGCGTTTGTGCTGGGGGAAGAATTCATCGGCAAAGACAAAGTAGCCTTGATTTTGGGCGATAATATTTTCTACGGCTCGGGCATGAGCGAGCTGCTACAGGCCAACAACAACCCAGAGGGCGGCGTGGTGTACGCCTACCACGTGCAAGATCCTGAGCGTTACGGCGTGGTGGAGTTTGACGAAAACAAGAAAGCCATTTCTATTGAGGAAAAACCCAAGCAGCCAAAATCGAACTACGCGGTGCCGGGCCTTTATTTCTATGACAACGATGTAGTAGAAATTGCCAAAAATCTAGAGCCCAGCCCCAGAGGCGAGTACGAAATTACGGACGTAAACAAAGAATACCTGCGCCAAGGAAAACTGAAAGTAGGCATCTTGAACCGTGGCACCGCTTGGCTTGACACGGGTACTATTGAATCACTTATGCAGGCTGCCACGTTTGTGCAAGTTATTGAAGACCGCCAAGGCCTAAAAATAGGATCTATAGAAGAAGTAGCTTACCGCATGGGCTTTATTGACGCTGAGCAACTCAAAAAGATTGCCGACCCACTCCGCAAAAGCGGCTACGGCGAGTATCTATTGGGTTTACTGAAATAAGTACAAACCATTAAAAATATACCAGCCCGAGAATGGAAGAATACTTCTGTTTTCGGGCTGTTTTTGTAAAAACAGGCTTAAAACAAACTATCCCGGAAAAAGCAATCCTGCTCCCAAACCGGTAAGAATGAGCAGCGGAGCCGGCAACTTGGTCCAAAGCAGCAAGCAAAATGTAACTACCACCAACCCAAAATTGTAGGGCGTGTTCTCAATAGGATTATACAGCATAATGGCTGCGGCGCAAACCATGCCAGAACCCACGGCGTTAATTCCCTCCAAAGACGCTTTAATGATGCGGTATTTGCGCAATTCTTCCCAAAACCGAATCACGAAGAAAATCAGGAAAGTGCCGGGCAGAAAAATGGCGATGGTGGAAATTACGCCTCCCAAAATTTGTCCGCCCAACCCGTATTCGCGCATGGAAAGGGCCCCGATGTAAGAGCAAAAGGTGAAAACCGGACCGGGCAAGGCTTGAACCATCGCGAAGCCGGAGAGGAATTCCTTGGAACTGAGGTAGCTTTTAAACTCGACAAACTCGGTGTACATGAGCGGAATAAGCACTTGGCCGCCGCCAAAAATAAGGCTGCCGTTCCGGTAAAAGTTTTCAAACAGCAGTACAGCGCGCAATTGGGTAAAACGCCCCAACAAAGCCGCGACTACCAAAACGCCAATAAAAAGCAGGAAATTAGCCCACTCCACTTTCATTGATTTTTTCTCCAGAATGGGCTGCTTATGAAACCGAAAAGCGGTAGAACAGCCGCCCGCTAGCAGCAAAGCCGGAAACACCCACGGCGACCGGAAAAAAAACGCCAGAATTGCAGAGGCCACCAGAATAACAATGCCTAGCTTGGTAGTGACTACTTTAGAACTAATTCGGTAGGCGGCAAATGCCACAAACCCCACCGCCATAGGCTGAATAAAGCGCGTAAACCCCAAGGGAGCGCCTTGCTCGCCTAAAAACGAGATAAGCAGCGCCGCGGCAATCATGATTAAGGCAGCGGGCGTAATCCAAACCAGCAGCGTGAGATAAGCCAGATTGGGACCGCCAATTTTATACCCGATGGCCGTGATGGTTTGCGTGGAGCCAGGGCCGGGCAGAATGTTACAGAGCGCGTTCAGCTCCATTAGTTCCTTCTCGTCCAGATAACGGCGTTTCTCTACCAACAGCCGCAGCATCATAGCAATGTGCGCCTGCGGGCCCCCAAACGCGGTGAGCGAAAGAGAAGCGACATCCTTTAAAAATATAATATTCCGAGGGCGCAAGGCTAGATAGATAAAAGGTGTTTCCGGCCTGTTTTATGAAAATTAGCCTAAAAACGGAAGGAGTCTTTTGCTGTTTCTTTAAAAAGCCATTTGTAAAGGCCATTCTAAAGCAAGCAAGACTCCTTCCCCATTTATAAATTACTTTTTAAGACCCAACTCAATTAGCCGCTCGTTCAAGAAATCTCCGGCGGTAATGTCTGGGAATTGCTTGGGATTTTGGTCGTCAATGCAACCTTCCAGGCAAGTTAAATCCATCTCGGAGCGGGGGTGCATGAAAAACGGAATGGAGTAACGCGACGTGTTCATCAGCTCGCGTGGCGGGTTTACCACGCGGTGGATGGTAGATTTTAACCGGTTGTTGGTATGGCGGCTCAGCATGTCGCCTACGTTCACAATCACTTGCTCGGGCAGGGCCGTAATCGCGATCCATTTGCCGTCACGGCGCAATACTTGGAGGCCATCGGCGGAGGCGCCCATGAGCAAGGTAATTAGGTTAATGTCTCCGTGCTCGGCAGCCCGGACGGCATCGGAGGGCACGGCATCTGGGTTCTCAATCGGGAAATAATGGATGGGGCGCAGAATGCTGTTGCCGTTGTGCACTTTAGCATCGAAATAATCTTCTGACAGACCTAAGTAAATAGCCAGCGCTTTTAACACTTGCTTGCCGGCGGCTTCTAGGCGCTGGTAGGCTTCTAGTGCTACTTCCTGCAACTCGGGCACCTCGGTTGGCCAAATGTTATCTGGGTATTCTTCTTTGATGGGGTCGTTACTGGTAACTTCCTGGCCCACGTGGTAGAACTCCTTTAGGTCGCCGGTGTTACGGCCTTTGGCGTGCTCTTTTCCTTTGCCCACGTAGCCGCGCTGGCCGGCCAAGCCCGGAATCTCGTATTTCTGTTTTACATCGTCCGGTAGGGCGAAGAATTTTTTAATGGCCGCATATAAATTCGCGGTTAAATCATCTGAAAGGCCGTGGTTTTTGAGGGCTACAAAGCCGATGTTTTGGTGGGCATCGCCCATGGCTTGTACAAATGCGGCTTTGCGGGCCGGATCGCCAGAAATAAAATCGGCGAGGTCTAAAGAAGGAATTTGTTCCAATAAGGTATCGTTCATAAACCGTGATTTAGGCAAGATGGAATTTAGGTTCTGAAATGGAAAGCAAGGTACAAATTTTCTATCTTTGAAACCTTGTCTGCTTTTATACGAAAACACTAGTACTATGAAAAAGAAACACTTGTCTTTTATGGCGATAGCGGCCCTTGTGGTAGCATCTGCCTGTGATGGAAACAAAACCACCACCACTGAAACTACCAGTTCTACCACCGTCCATACTGGAATGGAGCAGGACTCCATGGGCGTTCAGCACCAGGGCACCATGGGCACGCCTATGGAAAAAGGAGGCCTAAAAGTTTATTCTTACAGCAACTCGGTTGATTTTCCGGATGCTAAACTGACGCTGAGCAAACCCGATAAAAACGCCAAAGTAACCGGCGACTCCACCGCGTTTGCCTACGGAGTTGAAAATTACCAGCTCAGCGAGCAAACTAAAGACGCTGGTATGCATGACCATGCCAACTCGGCCGAAGGCCAGCACATTCACAACATTGTGGACAATGAACCTTACACGGCGCATTACAAACCCAATTTTAACAAGGCCATTAAACCCGGCCAGCACGTTGTTCTGTCGTTTCTGTCTAGGTCTTACCATGAAAGTATTAAGCACAAAACCGCGTTTGATTTGCGCGTTGTAACGGTAGACAACGCGCCCGCCAATGCCACCAAATTTGACGAAAGCGCCCAGCACTTGTTTTACAGCCGTCCCAAAGGCGAATACAAAGGCGCGGACACCAAAAAAGTAATGCTTGATTTCTACTTGGTAAACAACACGTTGGCCGCCGATGGCAACAAAGTGCGCGCCACCATTAACGGCAACGAGTTCATGCTGGACCAGTGGTTGCCGTATTTGGTAGAAGGCTTGCCGATGGGCGAAAGCACGTTTAAGTTAGAACTAATCAACGCGCAGGGGGAGGTAATTCCGGGTCCTTTTAACACGGTTGAGCGTAAAATCACGCTGAAATAATCCAAGATTTTTCGTTGGATGATATCTAAAAAAGGCCGCCTAAGAGGGCGGCCTTTTTTTATGCGGGAGTTTCTGTTTTCGGGCTGTTTTTAGAAAAGTAGGCCGAAAACGCCTATCTTATCCCAGAATTTAATCGCCCCGAAATATGAAGATAAAAACTATTGCCACTTTCACCGTAGCGCTTCTTCTTTGCTCCTTCTCTGTAATGGCTCAAGACATAGAAAATAGCTATGTTAATAAAACCGTCGTGGAAAACGGTCTTAGTTTAGGCGCTGTTTTAGCCATAGTTACTTCCTGGACCAGAAATAGGTCTTTGTTGTGGGCTTTCCTCCACGCTTTATTTAGCTGGTTTTATGTGATCTATTTCATCCTTACCAGAAAGCCAGAAGAAAAACGATTTTAGTTTTTGCGTTTTCGGCCTGTTTTTAGAAAAACAGGCCGAAAACAGGTTTTGAGGAATGGTTAGGCGGAATTAATGAAATACGATATGAGTAAAATTATAGTAACAACAGGAGACTTAAAACAAGACTATGAAATTATAGGCCCAATTTATTTTCAAGTTTCAAATAAAGGGATTTTCTCTAGCGCGTTGTCAAAACTGATAAAGCAATACCGTGATGAGTTAGAGAAACTCAAGAAGGATTCCTTAATTAACAAAGAGAGATTGGATTGGGGTTTCCTATACGGTGAATATAGCTTTGGTATGCAAAATGATTTTGACAAAGCTTTCTTTATTGCCGTAAGCGAAATTCAAAGGAGAGCAGAGATTCTTGGAGCTGATGCAGTAATAAGTATGAAACAAGATATTGATATGGATACTAATCAATTTCAGTATTTTTATCTTCAAATGTATGGCACCGCTGTTAAACTAAAATAATTAAGCTAAACAATTATGATTATGAAAAAGACATGTATTGCATTTATTTCAGGCCTTGCTTTAATTAGTTGTGGCCCAAACGATAATACACTTGGGGAAAAAGCTATATCAAAGGAGCAATATGGGAATAAGTGGCCTTTTACTGTTTCTGAAGGTAAATTGAAATGCATCCAATATGAGACAGAAGGGATAAATCAAGAAATGATACAAGGAGTCATATTTGAAACTAACGGTAAAACGTATGGTTTAAATGGGACTGCCAAAAGTTGGGGCAGAAAACTGGGCTATGCCAAAGTAGATGAGATTTGGGCTGATGACACAATTCAAATGGATCAATTAATTAAGGCAGGGGTTCCAATTGAAAATGCTAAAATGAAAGTTAATATCGGACAAATTCTTGATGAAGGACTTGAATTATGTAATACTAAATAATATTTATAAAGAATTTGCAATAGGCTTAATCTTAATGGTTTAACAAAAATTTTAGCGAGTAAGAATTCCTTAATCTACTTCTGTTTAAACGCCATCCGCCGCTTACACAAGTCCCTTTTATCGTTTAAAATTTATGCGTTAACCAAAGTTTGATGATGAAAAAAAATACTGTATTGGTGCTGCTAGTCTTGGTATTAGCTGTAATTGGGTACGCCATGTATCCATCAGAGAAACTACCAGCTGGGGTGCGCATAGATAAGTTGGAGGTGTACAAAGCAAATCGGCTTTTAGTGGCTTACGCCGATGGCAAAGCCGTAAAAAAATATGCCATCGCGCTGGGCGGAAACCCGGCCGGCCACAAGCAAATAGAAGGCGACAGCAAAACGCCCGAAGGCACCTACACCATCAACGATAAAAACCCCAACAGCGATTATCACAAAAACTTAGGTGTTTCCTACCCCAATGCGCAGGACCAGGCTACCGCCCAAAAAATGGGTAAATCGGCGGGCGGCGATATAAAGTTGCATGGCCTTCGCAACGGCACCGGCTGGCTGGGCCGCTGGCACCGCGCTCTAGATTGGACCCAAGGGTGCATGGCCCTGACGGACGATGAAATAGATGAACTCTACGCCCACACTCCGGTAGGCACGCCCATTATCATCAATCCATAATTGCAAAGGGCGCTACCTGTTTTTTAGATTTCCTGATGATCATTTAAGCGCTAATCTTTATTTTATCTTTAGAAAACTTGCGGTATAGAAATGCGAAAAATAATAGGTGTCTGCCGTTTTTGCCTTGATTTCTAAACGAAACCGCTAAAACTCATCGCCTCCAGAAAAATATTTCCCAGTAATATTTCACTTTTAAAGACAAACCTGTTTTCAGCCTGTTTTTAGGAAATCACCCCTAAAACGCAAAAGAGCGGCTCCGTAAAATCCGGAGCCGCTCTTTTTATTGAGAGGCTATCGCCTAAAGTTTAAAACTATTTGCCTGTGCCAGAAGCTGGTTTGGCAGCCGGGGCGTTTTTCTTCGCTTTCTCCATGGCATCATATACCACCTGCATAATATTGGTGCGGGTGTTCAATTGGCTGAGGGTAGAACTCTCGCGGGTGGGGTGAACGCGGTTAGACAAGAACAGGTAGACCAAATCATTTTCTGGGTCAATCCAGGAGTAGATGCCGGTAAAACCCGTGTGCCCGAAAGAGCTGGCCGGGGCGCTAGGAGCGGCGTTGCCGTTCTTGGAACCCGGTCTAGACGGACGGTCAAAGCCGAGGGCGCGGTAATTGTCTGGGCAGAAAACGCATTTGCTAAACCTGCTCACGGTGTTGCCCGCAATAATCTGCTTCTTGCCGTAGGTACCGTCTTGGAGGTACATTTGCATCA
>JBBSSO010000088.1:0-7113 GCA_038241905.1 Cytophagales bacterium
AACATAAAAACGCTTGCTTCAGGCACGAACTTGGTAGCTAAGCAAATGCAAGCAAGTGCAGGTGATTTATTACCAAAACACCTTGCGGATATGGAGTCAATACTATTTGTTCAAGAAGGTGAATGCATCTTGAAAATAAATGGAGAAGACAAACCTCTAAAACAAGGTGATGCTTTTATTGTACCACCAGATACCGAACATCAAATTAAAGCAGAAACTAATTTTATAGGTGTACATTTTATGCCCAAAGAAATTAAATTCCAATTTTTCGAATAATAGTCAGCGAGTATGTTGTTCGTGGCAATTATTTACAACGTAAAGCCGACCGCTTATTCTTGACCGTTGTGCCATTGTTAGGTGTTATCACCAACAATTTCCGCCATTGTTAGTTTCCGCCAATGTTGGTGTTATCACCAACAATTTACCTACTTCTCGGGAAAAACCTAAAACAGAAATCCCCGCTGTAAGATTACAGCGGGGATTTCTGTTTTATAAAAACGGCAGCTCAGGATTACCCGATGGCTACGCGTTTAAATTCAGTAACGGTCATACCTTTGTTGGTGTTGTCCAACAATTTAGCAACCGTGATAGAAGGATCTTTCACAAACTCTTGGTTCAACAACGTGTTGTCTTTGTAGAATTTGTTTAGTTTGCCTTGCGCAATTTTCTCCAACATAGCCTCTGGTTTTCCTTCGGCACGGGCTTGCTCTTTTCCGATCTCAATCTCGCGGGTAATGGTATCAGCGTCCACGCCGTCTTTGTCAACAGCTATAGGTTTCATGGCCGCAATTTGCATGGCTACGTCTTTCCCAACTTCGCTAACTGCTTGGCCACCAGTGTTAGTTAAGCCTACCAATACGCCTAATTTGCCATTTGAGTGGTTATAAGCCACCACTTTCTCAGCGCGCACAGTCTCAAAAGAAACGACGTCAATTTTCTCCCCAATTTTACCCATTAGGTCGGTGAGGTGATCTTGCAACGGGCGACCATCGGCTTGTGCCGACGCTAATAATTCTTCTTTAGAAGAAGCATTAGAAGCAACAGCAGCGGCTAAAACAGATTGGGCTAGGTTTTTGAAATCTTCTACTTTAGATACGGGCTCGGTTTCGCAGGCAAGCGCAATTACTTTACCTTCGGTGCCGTCAGCGTTTACGTGGGTCAATACTGCTCCTTCAGAAGTAGCGTTATCAGCACGTTTGCTGGCAATTTTCTGGCCTTGTTTCCGCAGAATGTCTTTCGCGTTTTCAAAGTCACCGTTTGCTTCGGTTAATGCTTTTTTGCAATCCATCATTCCCGCGCCAGTTTCCTGACGAAGTTTATTTACGTCTTGTGCTGTAATAGCCATTGTTCTTTTATTAAGAAGTACAATTAATAATTTCTAAGCAGAAGGGCGGGAGCGTTCTGCAACCGCCCTGTTTTAATTTAAAAAGAAACTGAACATCATTGGCGTAGCTTCCTGATATTCAGTTTCTTTCATTATTTATTCCTAAGAAGGGAAGGTTTATTCAGCCTCAATTTTCTCTTTGATGCCTTCTTCTTCTGAACGTTTCTTGTCAGACTCGTCTTTGTCAACTTTGCGCTCAGCTAAACCATCTTCAATGGCTTTGCCGATGAGGGCAGTTATTAAAGCGATAGATTTAGAAGCATCATCGTTAGCCGGGATTGGGAAGTCTACAATCTCTGGGTTAGAGTTGGTATCTACAATCGCGAAAACGGGAAGGTTCAATTTCTGAGCTTCTTTAATGGCGATAGATTCACGCTTTACATCTACAATAAACAAAGCAGCGGGCAGGCGAGACAAGTCAGCGATACCACCTAACACGCGGTCAAGCTTCTCACGCTCACGAGACATCATTAAACGCTCACGCTTTGCCATGGCGGCATAGGCGGTGTTTTCTTTTACCATTTTGTCAATGGTTGACATTTTCTTTAGCGCCTTGCGTACGGTCTGGAAGTTAGTCAACATGCCACCCAACCAACGGTCTGTTACATAGGGCATCTTAAGGCGCTTGGCCTCATCT
The DNA here is from genome assembly GCA_038241905.1 of Cytophagales bacterium. Taxonomy (GTDB): domain Bacteria; phylum Bacteroidota; class Bacteroidia; order Cytophagales; family Hymenobacteraceae; genus Nibribacter. Next base: position 2,022 of record JBBSSO010000088.1, read on the forward strand.
GACACTATTTCTTGGGCTTGCTTTTTGGTGGCAACAAACAAAATCTTGCGGCCAGATTTAGCAATCTGCTTAATAGCGTTGATTGCCTCGTCTAGAGAAACTAAGGTTTTGTTTAGGTCAATGATGTGGATGCCGTTTTTCTCCATGAAAATGTACGGAGCCATTTTAGGATCCCATTTTCTGGTAAGGTGTCCAAAATGAACACCAGCGTCCAATAATTCTTTATAAGTGGTATTAGCCATGATAGTTTTACAGCTGATAAATATTAACGTTTAGAGAACTGGAAAGAACGGCGGGCTTTACGTCTACCAAATTTCTTACGCTCCACCATGCGGGGATCACGCGTTAAGAAACCTTCTTTTTTCAGGGCCGGGCGGGTTTCGCTGTTTTCATCTACCAATGCTTTGGTAATGGCCAAACGAAGGGCTTCTGCCTGACCGGCAACGCCACCACCTTTAATATTCGCCTTAATGTCGTATTTGCCAACCAACTCCAACAACGCCAAAGGCTGTTGAACAACGGTTTGCAACACTTCACTAGGGAAGTATTCCTTAATATCTCTATCGTTAATAGTGATATTCCCTTGCCCTGACGTCATGTAAATGCGCGCCACCGAGGTTTTTCTTCTACCAGATGTATTGAGAACTTCCATTAAATATGTCTAGATTATTATTTTGTAAGTTTTACTTGAACAGGCTGTTGTGCCTCGTGCGGATGCTCCGTACCTGTGTACACAAACATGTTGCGGAATTGCTGACGGCCCAAACGGGTTCTAGGCAACATACCACGTACCGCGCGCTCTACTAATAGCGTAGAAGACTTGGCTTTCAACTCGCGCGGAGTGAAGGTTCTCTGACCACCTGGGTACCCGCTGTGGGTTACAAAGGTTTTGTGATCCCATTTCTTACCAGTCATTCTAACTTTGTCAGAATTGATCACAATCACATTATCGCCGCAGTCAGCGTGGGGCGTGAAGGATGGTTTGGTTTTGCCACGGAGAATCATGGCAATCTGGCTGGCCACGCGGCCAAGGGTTGAGTCTCCGGCGTCTATCACTACCCAGCCTTTGTTGGCGGCCGCTTTATTAACTGATAGCGTCTTGTAACTTAAATGATCCATTATAAAGGATTAAGTGTGAAAAATAGATAAGCTTTTTCTTGAAAATGGTCACAAAGATACAAAGCCCGTTTCTGGTATGCAATACACGTTGTATATATTGTCTTGTAAATCAAGGGTAAAAGTTAACAATTGGTCTATTATTTATCTGTCGGTTCCTGTTTTCAAGCTGATTTTCGAAAAACAGCCTGAAAATAGGAAATTGTAGCGTCGTTACATTGTAACGACGTGGTTCTATGCAACAGAAAAAGCTCTCTTGTTATTATCCGTTTTTGCAACAAGAACTATCAATGGGTTTTGCCCAGGAGAAAAGGCTTTTCAAAAAGTAGCGACTTCGCTTCGTGGGGACTCGGCGTTACAGTGTAACGCCGCAACATTCTCAGCTATAAGCGTTTTGTTTTTGCCCTAATTCTTGAAAAACAGTCCTAAATCGACCTTATAATAACATCCCTAGCCGTTCTTCCTAAGCAACTTTACCAGCACGTCAAAATCCTTGGGATATTCAGCGGTTACCAGCACGGGTTCATCGTTTAGGAGGGTAAAACCCAGTTGGTAAGAGTGCAGCGCGAAACGCTTAATCAATGGCTGTTCCTCGGTATTTTTGGCGAGGTTAAATTTGCGTTTCAGGCTAGAAAGGTAAAGTGGCTCGCCGCCGTACATGCTGTCTTGCACAATAGGCGCTTTCAAATACGCCAAATGCAGCCTAATCTGGTGCATGCGGCCCGTAATGGGTCGGCATTCCAACAGCGTTTGGCGACCGTATTTTTCTAGCGTATTAAATATTGTTTGGGCTGGTTTGCCGCGGTACGCCAGCTTGGCAATGCCTTTTAAGCCAGGCAGAATGGCGCGGTCAACTTCTAAATCGGTAAACTCGTGGCTGCCCCAAGCTACAGCATGGTAAATTTTAGTTACCTCGCGGTTTTCAAATTGCATGGAAAGGTGGCGGTAAGCTTCCGGATTTTTGGCTATAGCTAGGCAGCCAGACGTTTCTTTGTCTAGGCGATGGCACGCTTGGGCGTCGTCGTGGTAGTGGCGGGCCAAAGTGAGCATGTTGGTAGCATTAAAAGAGCGGTCTTCTAGGGTAGACACAAAGGGCGGTTTGTTAACGACAATAAAATCATCATTCTCAAAAACAATCAGGTCTTGAAATGCAGGTATTTTCATAAAAAGGTAGGGCAATTAGCGGGGCCGAATCGTTTTAAGCGTATTTTCAGAAAAACAGCCCTAAAACGCCAGCCCTTAATAAAGCTGCAATTTACTTATTTATTTTCGGTCTAGGGATAAAGCGGTTTATGGCCTGTTTTTCTGAAAACAAGGCAAAAGTACAACATCACTTTAAGACAAGTCTTAGTGGCAAATTTTTGAGCATTTGCCGACTGCCCTTGGTTTTGGGTTTTTGGATGACCATCGGCCGCAGGCCCATATAAATAAGGACAGTTGCTGTTTATCTGTTTTAGGCCTGTTTTTTAAAAAACAGGCCTAAAACAGTTTAATCTTTGGGTTTGGAGAGTTTAAACTGGAAAGATGTGCCCTTGCCTAGCTCGCTTTTTACCAGGATGGCAGATTTGTGCGCCTCCACAATATGTTTGGTAATGGCCAGACCCAAGCCGGAGCCGCCGCCCAAGGCATCGCGGGTGCGGCTTTTATCTATGCGATAAAACCGTTCAAAAATGCGAGTTAGGTGTTCGTTTTCAATGCCAGGCCCATCGTCGCGCACGGTAACGGTAATTTTCTTTTTGCCTTCCTGGAAAGAAAGCCAGATGTGGCCACCTTGCTGGCCGTATTTCACGGCGTTATCAATCAGGTTTATAAGCACTTGGGTAACCCGGCCGCGGTCTGCTTCTACTATAAAACTTTCGTTTTTCTCATTAGACAGGCGCAACGAAATCTGCTTTTGGCGAGCCTTGGCTTCTAGTTGGTCAAATACCAGCGGCGCCAATTCATGTAAATCAAAAACGGTTTTGCTGATGCGCATTACGCCTTTTTCTAGCTGCGAAATAGTAATTAAATCCTGCACCAACATGTCTAACCCGTCTAGGCTGGTTGCCGCTTTGGTCAGGAATTTGACCCGCACGCGCTCATCATCCATGGCGCCGTCTAGCAGGGTATGAATAAAGCCTTGCGCCGCAAAAATGGGGGTTTTTAGTTCGTGAGACACATCGGCTAGAAACTCCCGGCGCAGCACCTGTAACTCTTTAAGTTCTTCAATTTCGCGGTGATGGTGCTCAGCCATCTGGTAAATCTGCTCTTTAATGCGTTTAAGCGGGTCGGGCCGAAGCAGGAATTTATTGCTCATCCGCTTAAATTCTTGCCGTTTGTACTTTCCCAGACCGCGGTAAATGCTGTTGACTTCCCTAAAAATAAGGGCTTCATAAGAGAAATAAACCAGCAAAAAGCAGGCGGAAAAAGTAAGGGCCAAGGCCAGAACCTGCTGCCGGTACGCCCACTGCGGCGATAGCCACAAATAGGCGGCAATTAAGCCCGCCACCAGCACCGAAATAGTGATGGCGATGGCCTGCGAGCTAACCCTTACTTTGGAGCGGGCAGCAGCTTTAGTCCGTGTTGAATTTGTAGCCAACGCCTTTAATGGTCTTTATTTGATCTTCGCCTATTTTTTCGCGTACTTTTCTAATGTGCACATCTACCGTCCTGGAGACCACAAAAACATCATTGCCCCACACGTTGTTCAACAATTCATCTCGGCTGAAAACCTTGTTGGGCGTAGTTGCTAGAAATGCTAGCAGTTCAAATTCCTTTTTCGGGAGAGATATTTTCTGGTCACCGCGGTATACCACAAAGCCGGTGCGGTCAATTTTGAACGGGCCTATTTCAATAATCGGCGCTGGCAGCGGGCTGCTATCACGGCGCAGCAGGGCGGCCAGTCGGCCGATGAGGGCACGGGGTTTAATGGGTTTGGCAATAAAATCATCGGCGCCAGCGTCAAACGCGGCCACTTCTGAAAATTCATCGGCCCGGGCCGTCAGAAAAAGAATGTAGGTATCTTTAAATTTAACGTCTTGGCGAAAAAGCCGACAAGCGGTAATGCCATCCATTACGGGCATCATCACGTCTAGCAGCACAATATCGGGCTTAAACTTGCGCGCGACTTCCAAGGCTTTTTGGCCGTTCTGCGCCGCGGCTACCTCGTAACTTTCCTTTTCCAAGTTGTATTGCAGCAGTTCAATTATATCCGGATCATCGTCTACTACCAGAATCTTGTATTTGGCCGGCATTTGCATGAGTGTGCAGTTAAAGGCAAAGTTTAGCGGCCAAAAGCGGCTTTTAAGAACCCAGCAGGTTGCTCCTCCAAATAAGAATGGAAGTTTACCGTGCCGTATTTCAGACAAATATAAGAATAAGTTACTGCTGATGTCTTTTACCTTTCCCAAAAGAGGGCAGCGCGAGGTACAAATAAATACGCCCGTTAAGCGTGATAAAATAAAGCCTGTTTTCGGCCTATTTTTCCAAAAACAGGCCGAAAACAGGCCAGCCCTTCCGTGCAGAAAAAGCAAAGAAGGGCTGGATGAAAAAAACTACGAAAACTCGAAGAGGGCTTTACCGCACTACGTTTAGTTTGTGTTTCAGGCCGCTGTATTTGTACATGTCTATTTTAATGGAGCCTACAAACATCTCGGCTTTAAATAGAACCGGGATTTTATTTTCATCGTCAGAAAAATAAACAGAGATAGCATTTTCGCCGCTGAAAAGCTTGTTTTTAGGCATTTTAGGCACAATGCGGTGCACCCTTATTTTGCCAGATTTGGTATCAATTACCTCTTTGCCGTGGTAGGTCATGGTCATGTCAAACTGCTCGCTGCCCAGAAAACCCTGTAAACGCATCGTTTGGCCGGGCCTATAGCTATCTAAATCAAGGTTGCGGATGAAGTAGAAACCGCTCACCATGTCATGCACGTTATCGGGCACTTTAAAGACTTGGTTTTTCTTTTTGTCGCGACTGTCATTGACTACTGCAATG
>JBBSSO010000089.1:0-7107 GCA_038241905.1 Cytophagales bacterium
CCATCAAAAAAGTGCCGTCGCTGCGCGATGTAACCATTGCCAACGTTTTCTTTGAGAACTCAACCCGCACCCGGCTTTCGTTTGAACTGGCAGAAAAACGCCTTTCGGCGGATGTAATCAACTTTTCAGCCTCGGGCAGCTCCGTTAAAAAAGGCGAAACCTTACTAGACACGGTCAACAACATTCTGGCCATGAAGGTAGACATGATTGTGATGCGCCACAGCAGCCCCGGCGCGGCGCATTTTCTGGCCCGCAAAATTACCGCCAACATTGTTAACGCCGGAGACGGCACCCACGAGCATCCCACGCAGGCCTTGCTAGATACTTTTTCTATCCGGGAAAAATTAGGCGAGGTAGCCGGTAAAAAAATAGCCATCATCGGGGACATTACGCACTCGCGGGTGGCGCTTTCTAATATTTTTGCCTTGCAGAAACTGGGCGCCGAAGTAGCCGTTTGCGGTCCGCCCACGCTGTTGCCCAAATACATTGGTAACCTGGGCGTAAAAGTGTTCTGGAACGTGCGCGAGGCCTTGGCTTGGTGCGATGTAGCCAACGTGCTCCGCATTCAATTAGAGCGCCAGCAAGGCAAACTTTTCCCTTCTCTGCGCGAGTACGCCCTCTACTTTGGAATTAACAAACAGATGCTGGATGAGCTTAACAAAGAGATTGTGCTCATGCACCCCGGCCCCATTAACCGCGGCGTAGAACTAACCTCAGACGCCGCCGATTCCCACCATTCAATCATCTTAGACCAAGTACAAAACGGTGTAGCCGTGCGCATGGCGGTGCTTTATCTTTTGGCTGGAAGAAATTAAATTTATTTTGAGATAGAGTGTAAGCGCCTATAGCTCTTCGCTATGGTTACTGTTTTAGGCCTGTTTTTGCAAAAACAGGCCTAAAACAGTTTAGTAGTAAGTTGCTGCTGGTATATGCTTAAAGCTTATTTAAATGAGAACCCACATCCCTTCCACCTACGCATTCTTACGTCCGCCAATTCCCCTACTGCCACACTAATTCCATCACTTTAGGACCTACCTGCAAAGTTGTGTGCGTTTCACCGGGCAAGCGCTTTAGATGAATTACGCGCGTGCCCAACCGTCGTTTTTCTTGCCGAATAACCTGCGTGGCAGACTTTTTCCGGTAAATGACAATCCCGCCATTTTGCTTCAATTCTGCCCGATTTTGCGTTACGCGATAACAGTACTTATTTCCGGTAACGGCCAATAAAGTTGCGGGCGGCTTCGCCGAAGTGTTAACCAGTGAATCTTGCAAAAAAGCCAGCGCCCGGCCGGCATTGGGCACGCCGTAGCCCACGTAATTATTGCCATACGGATACAAGTGGCCGCTCTGGCGCAAAATCTGACTTAATTTGGTATTGGTAAGCGATGGATTTAACTCCAAAAGACACGCTGCCAAACCGGCAATAACTGGCGCCGAAAAAGAGGTTCCTTCCGCTGAAAAACAGGCTAAATCAGGTTTTAAATAGGGTAAAAAAGCCGGACCAATACCACTGAACCTTTGGCGGGTCCAGGTGGGGGCGTTGGTGGAGCCAATGGTGAGAGCGCCGGCCGCATCGGCGGGGGTGTTCAGAAATTGCCAGCTGCGTTTGGCCCCGTCGTTGCCCGCCGAGACCAGAATAGTCATTCCTTTTTCTTCCACGGCCAACTGCACAGCCCGCGCAATCATAGAAGAACCGTCCATCTGGTGGGGCTGGTAATTTTCAGAAGGGTCGTCAAAGTCGGTGCCGTAGCCCAAAGACGTGTTTATCAACTGCACGCCCAGACTATCCATCCACTCCAGAGCCCGCACAAAATGTGCTTCTTCCAGCTTGCTTTCCGTTTTGCCATGCTCCGTGCGGGCCAAATAATACGTGGCCTGCGTCGCTAAACCGATGCGGAAATTCTGGTCAGGACGATCACCTGCCAAGCGGAGCAACACCTCAGTACCGTGGTCATCTAACCGACTTTCGCGCAAATTGTAAGGTTTTTTTTGACTCGGATTTACGAAATCGCGGTACGCGGGATTGTTGTTTTGGGCAAAGAGCGCTGCCAGCGCCGGGTGCTGGTCAGCACCTTGAAAACCCACGTCAATCACGCCAATTTTAACGCCTTTGCCGGTAAGGCCTGCCGCAAAAAGTGCTTCTGGCTGCAGCTGCGCGATGGCCTTGCTCCTGTTTTTAGAGTTGGCCGAAGTAGAAGTACGGGCTGCCGTAAAATAGCCGTTAATCTGGTGCAGGCTCTGCACGAAAGAAGCGTATTTCAGGGCTTGGGCCTGAGCTGGAGTCATGGTTACGGCAGCGGCGTTAAGCCATTTAGAAACCGCCATCACCTTTAGCTTCCGGTTTTTAAGGCTGTCTAGATACGCCGTAGAAACCGGATAATCTTGGGGCGAAACAAGTGGAATTTGGCGTTGCTGGCGACTTTTTAGCGCTGCTGGGCTCAGGAGCGCTGCATCGCCTATGGCGATGGGTTTATCCGGAAAAATGACCCAATAGCTGTTTTGCCCTCGCACCGGAACTGCAATTGCTACCGCTACCATCAGCAGAAGAAAAAAAAGGAAAGGCTTGGGGTTAAAAAACCTCATGAGGCGCACGTAGTTTCAGGTCCATTTTCCTGCAAATTAACTTTAATTGTCATACATTTATCTTTTAAAAACGTGTGCTGTTTTAGGCCTTCTTTTTCAAAAACAGGCCTAAAACAGCCACCTGTTATTTTACCTCACAGGAAACTGCCATGAAGTACGAGCCCATCGGAAAAGACCTCTATATCCATAACCGCCAAAAATTTATTACCTGCCTAAAGCCTGAGTCGCTGGCAATTTTTCACTCTAACGATGTAATGCCCACCAACGCCGACGGCACCATGCCGTTCCGGCAAAACAGCGACTTGCTGTGGCTCAGCGGCATTGACCAGGAAGAAAGCGTGTTGGTTCTTTTTCCGGATGCCCGCGAGGAGCGCCTAAAGGAAATTCTTTTTGTGCGCGAAACCAATGATGAAATTCTGACTTGGGAAGGCTACAAACTCACCAAGGAGCAAGCCCGCGAAGCTTCTGGCGTAGACACCATTTTCTGGATTCATGAGTTTGACAGCATTTTAAACTCGCTGATGCCGTACGTAGAGAACGTCTACCTCAGCTCAAACGAGCACCTGCGGGCCGTGGTAGAAGTGGAGACGCGCAATGCCCGCTTTCTCAAAAAATTACAAGAAAAATACCCGCTGCACAACTATTGCCGCAGCACCCAACACCTGCATTACCTGCGCTCCCTCAAACACCCGCGCGAGATAGAGCTCATGCGCACCGCCTGCAACATTACGGAAAAAGCCTTCCGGCGCCTGCTAAAATTCATAAAACCAGGCGTGATGGAATATGAAATTGAGGCCGAGATAAGCCATGAGTTTCTGCGCAACCGCTCGCGCGGACCGGCGTACGGCTCCATCATCGCCTCTGGCGCCAATGCCTGCATTTTGCATTACGTAGACAATTACCGCGAGTGCCTAGACGGCGATGTGATTCTGATGGATTTCGGGGCGGAGTACGCGAATTACGCGGCAGACCTTAGTCGTTCGGTGCCGGTTAACGGCAAATTTACGTCGCGTCAGGCCGATGTCTACGCGTCTGTGTTGCAGGTTATGAAAACGGCCAAGCAGATGTTGGTACCCGGAAATACGCTAGACCAGTACCATAAATTTGTGGGCAAGGTGATGGAGAACGAGCTGATTAAGCTGGATTTACTAACCGAAGAAGACGTGAAAAACCAAAACCCCGCCGCCCCGCTGTACAAGAAATATTTTCCGCACGGCACCAGCCACTTTCTGGGCCTAGACGTGCACGATGTGGGCGACAAATACCGTCCGTTTGAAGCAGGCATGGTTTTTACCTGCGAGCCGGGCATCTACATCCGCGAAGAAGGGCTTGGCATTCGGTTAGAGAACAACTTGCTCATCACCAAAGACGGCCCAATAGACCTTATGGAGAATATTCCGCTAGAGCTAGCCGATATTGAGCGCGAAATGCGGGCGTAAAACGCAAGTTCTGTTTTAGACCTATTTTTGTAAAAACAGGCCTAAAACAGAACGCGCTCTGCGAAGAAAGGAAGTAAAAAAGACAGAGATTGCAAGTAAAATTTGAACAAAACGTGAATTCAAGAGTGAAGTACAAAATAGCTGGTAAGTGGGGATTGGTAGTAATTTTTTTACTGGTTTTGTTTCCTTCGATGGCACAACGGCTGGGCGAGGCGCCAGAAGATTCTTTGCTGGCAACCGTGCACCGCTTCTCCTTAGAGGAAGTTATTAAGTTAGCCAAAGACCAATCGCCGAGTTACCAGCAGGCCGTTACGCAACTGGAAAACCGCACCTGGCAATACCAGACATTTAAAAGCAATTACCTGCCCCAATTGCGGCTAAACGCCACTCTGCCAGATTATGTAAATAGCATTAACCCCATTGTACAGCCCTCAGGCAGTATTGAGTTCCGGAAACAGCAGCAGGTCACCAATTACGCAGAGCTTTCTCTAAGCCAAAATATTGGACTTACCGGCGGAGTTATTTCCATTAATTCTAACCTAAAACGGTTTGATGATTTTCTGCGGGCCGACCATCTTAACAAGTTTGAGTACACGTCCTCGCCCGCTTTTATAAGCTTGCGGCAGCCGCTTTTTAGCCACAACGGTCTAAAGTGGGACCGTAAAATTGAGCCTTTACGTTTTGAGGAGGCCAAACGCAGTTTCTGGGAAGAGATGGAGCGCATTTCCATTCGGGCGTCTGATTTGTATTTTAGCCAGCTGCACAGCCAGATTAGTTTTGACATTGCCACCAAGAACGTAGCCAACAATGACACGCTTTTTAAAATAGCCCAAGCCCGTTTTTTCGATGCCAAAATAAGCGTTAACGAACTCTTACAACTAGAACTGAGCTTGCTGAACTCGCGCCAGAGCTTGGAGCAGGCCAAACTAGACATTGAAATTAGCACGTTGCGGTTACGGTCTTATTTAGGTATCACAGATGATTATTCTGTCCGGCTTTCGGTGCCTGATGCTATTCCGCAGTTTGAGGTTGATGAAAAAGAAGCTTTAAAACAAGCTCTCCAGAACCGGGCGCGGGTTATTGGCCTGAAACGAGAGGAATTAGAAGCTGAGCGGAACATGGATCGCGCCAAAGGCGATGCCGGAATAAACGCCAATCTTTTGCTGCAGTACGGCTTGGTGCAACAATCCAGCGCGCTCACTGAGGTGTATCAAAATCCTTCTCCGCAGCAGCGCGTGGCCTTAACTTTTAGTGTACCCATTATGGACTGGGGCCGCACCAAATCTAGACTGGGAACCGCTCTGGCTAACGAAAAACTGGTAAAAGCCAACCTTGAGCAGCAACGGTCTAATTTTGAGCAAGACGTTTATTTGCAAGTAAAGCGATTCAAAATGCTGCGCGAGCAGATGAAAATTGCCCAACAAGCAAACGGCTTAGCCGAGCGTCGGTTTTTGGGCGCCAAGGACCGGTATTTGGGGGGCAAAATTGGCATTTTAGAACTAAACCAAGCCGCCACCGAGCGCGACAACGCCCGCCGCAGCTACGTAAGCTCGCTTCGTAACTTCTGGGATTCTTACTACAACGTCCGGCTCCAAACTCTCTACGATTTTGAACTGAACCAGCCGCTAATGCTTCCGATGCCGCTTTAGAGCCCAGAAGCAGAAATAAAAACCATCGACTTAAAAAAAATTTAGGGCGATGGAAAGTGGCAAAAGAAAATGGCGGCATTGATGTGTTCCGGAAAAGAACGGCCACGCAGGTGATTCAGCAGGAGAAGCTCTCTAACCGCGCCCGGCGGATAAAACTGAAGCGTTTGGTGGGCGAAACCCATACCACCGTACAGATGGGCTCTGAGGTGGTGGAACTGGTGTGGGAGTAATGCCTAACCCGTTTTGTGGAGAGGGGAATTTTGCAGCTGATGCGTTTTGGGGCCGTTTTGCGGAAAACAGGTTTAAAACAGGAAATGGCACAGACGCTCGCAGGTCCTCCGGACGCTACGAGGTCTTTTGAGTAAAAGGCACTACGGTGGTCAGCGAAGAGAACCCAGCCCTATGTCTCCGAGGAGCGGAATTATCTGGAGTGCGTAGCTTCAACGGAATAAAAGTAAGTTAATCCGATGACTCTTGCCAGGGGTTAAAACAAACAATTGCTAACCTGAAACGACGTAAGACCTCGTAGCGTCCGGAGGACCTGCGAGCGTCTGCGCTGAGAGCGTTTTCGGCCTGATTTTCAAAAAAGAGCCCGGAAACAGGTTCCGGGCTCTTAGGGTTTAGGGAGTTAATAAAATGACACTATAAGACAATGCGGAAAGGAATAGTATATTTCACATTTACGGGTTTGCCGTTTTGTGTACCTGGTTTCCAGTCTGGCATTGAATTGATTACCCGTATCATTTCCTGGTCTAAGGCGGGAGCCAGTCCCTTCAAAACCTCTATTTTGGTAATCTTTCCATCCTTGGTAACTATAAGACTGGTTACAATGGTGCCCTCATAACTTCCTATTCCTTTAGGCATTTTAAAGTTATCTGATAAGAATTTATACATATCGCCTTGTCCGCCAGGAAACACTGGCATCTTTTCGACCGCGATGTAGGTTCTCTCTTCTTCTTTCTGCTCAACTGCTTCAGGAACACTTTTCTGCGACTGGTTTTTTCCTGCAATCCTGAACGGAACGGTATATTTCACGGCTACCTTCTTGCCGTTTTGCGTACCTGGTTTCCAGTCTGGCATTGAATTAAAAACCCGGATCATTTCCTGGTCCAGGCTGGGCGACAACTTTTTCAGCACCTCTACATCGGTAATCTTTCCTTCTTTGCTCACCACGAAGGAGCCAACTATTGTTCCAATGGTGCCGGACTCATTCGCATCAGCGGGAAGTTTAAAATTGGCGCTAAGGAATTTGAACATCTCCTTTAGCCCACCGGGGAATTCCGGCATCTTCTCTACGGCGATGAAGATTTGTTCCTTTTCTGAGGAAGCTGGTTTGGCTGATGTTCTGGCAGGCTGTTGGGATAGAGAAGACACCTTAGTTTTCTGTTGTGTCCCTCTTTCATTCGTTGAATTATAGATGAAATTATTGCTGACGG
>JBBSSO010000090.1:0-7082 GCA_038241905.1 Cytophagales bacterium
GTGTAAAGAATTTTAATAAAGAGGGTTTCTGAATCGATGTCGTCCCATTGCGGATGGATGTAGTAACCGTAAATGGTGTGCGTGTACTGAGATTCACTGTTTTCAGCGCCAAACAGCGGCGACCGATCATCTTCGGCGGCGTTGTAGGTTTCAATCCAGTTGTAAAAAGGCTCAATGGTGTGCATAAAAAATGGAATAGTCTGCAGCCCAACTTAACGCATAAAACGCTGCGATGGATGTAGAATACGCACTAGAAAAGCAGAAAATAAACTTGCGTAGTGTGCCTCCTGTTTTAGGCCTGTTTTTCAAAAATCAGCCCTAAAACAGGAAACGGCATCCGTATGAATAATTTATGTAAACGTAAGATTGCGCCAATAACATTTGGTTCAATTGATTTCAAAAAAAAGCCCGCCCTACTTTTTATTAGTAGGGCGGGCTTTTGAAGTTTTTTAAAGGCTAGCTTTTAGCGGACCAACCTAAATTTAAACAAGCTTTTAGTGACTGTTATAAGACGTAATAGCGGCCCGCACGCTGCCGTGTAAGTCTAGTAATTCCTTGGCTTTATCTTCAGACACAGAAATTTCTTCCATAATCATGCGCACGCCGCGTTCCACTAATTTATGGTTGGTAAGTTGCATGTCTACCATTTTGTTGCCCTTCACATGGCCCAATTGAATCATTACAGCAGTAGTCAGCATGTTTAGCGCCAGCTTTTGGCCGGTACCGGCTTTCATGCGAGTGCTGCCCGTCAAGAACTCAGCGCCCGTCACTACTTCCACGGGGAACTGCGCTACGGCGGCAACTTTGCTGTCAGCGTTACAAACCACGCAGCCCGTGGCAATACCGCGCTCATTGCAGGCGGTTAAACCTCCAATAACGTACGGCGTACGGCCCGAAGCCGCAATACCTACCACCACGTCTTTCTCCGTCAGGTTGTACGCATCTAGATCTTTGATGGCTTGCTGGTCATCGTCCTCGGCAAATTCTACGGCCTTCCGGATGGCACTGTCGCCGCCGGCCATAATGCCAATTACTTTATCAAAGGCTACCCCAAAAGTAGGAGGGCATTCAGACGCGTCAACTACGCCTAGTCGGCCGCTGGTACCGGCGCCAATGTAGAAAAGGCGGCCGCCTTCTTTCATTCTTTGCACGGTAATGTCTACCAGTTTCTCTAACTGCGGAATAGCTTTTTCTGCAGCTTGGGCCACAGTTTTGTCTTCTTTGTTGATGTTAGTTAACAACTCATTCACACTCATGTGCTCTAAGTTGTTGTAGTTAGAAGGGGTTTCAGTGGTGCTCATACGGTTATTTTTTGCTGATGGTACAGGCTAAGTCCCTCCATAGGACTCTCCAGAATATTTTTCACATTTACCTTGTGGTGGTCGGCTACCTCGCGCAGAATATCACTGAAGTAAAACGCAATGGAGCCTACAAAGTGGGTTTCCAGGTTTTGGTAGCCCGGGTATTTAACAACGGTTTTCTCAAAAAAGTCTGACAAGCACTCGTAAATCATTTGGTTGATGTAAGGGTGCGTGCGGTGGTCAGACAGAAACCTAGAATACGCCGCCATGTAGCGGTTAGGGTACGGTTTGCTGTACACGTTGTCTATAATTTCATCTCGGTCAACTTGGTAGCGGTCAAAAAAAGCTTGGTGCAAGTCTTTGGGTAGTTCCAGGTTCAGGTAGGCCTGCACAATTTTCTTGCCCATGTAACCGCCACTGCCTTCATCGCCTAAAATAAAACCTAGGTTAGGCAGGTTCTGAATAATTTTATCGCCGTCATACAGGCAGGAGTTGGAGCCAGTGCCCAAAATACAAGCAATCCCTTCTGAGTGACCACAAAGGGCGTGGGCAGCTGCCTCCAAGTCATGGTGAACCTGAATTTCAGCTTCCGGAAAAGTCTGGGAAAGGGCGTCTTTTACAATTTCTTGTTTGGCCTGGGCGCTGCAACCGGCCCCGTAGAAATAAATCTCCTGCGGTTTATGAGCTGCTAGCTGCGGCAAGAGACTATCTCGTAAAATTTGGACAATTTCAGAGGTGTTTTGGTAATACGGGTTAAACCCGATGGTATGGGCCTGGCTTACCACCCCATCTATATCAATGAGGCGCCAAGAGGTTTTGGTGGAGCCGCTATCAGCAATAAGAATCATATTTAGTTACTTAGACCAACGTAAGTTGCTCAAATTTCTTAAAAAGTATGCAAAGAATTGTTATTTTTTTAGAATTCCGACCACATTAAACTTATCAAATACAAAATCTGTATGCGGCGCGTCGTTTAATTCTTTGGTTAAGTCTTGCCCGGCCCAATGTTCATAATGGTTTCCGCGGCGCCACAACCTGGATTTCTGCACGTCATAAATAAGTCCTTTGTAGGCCACCCAAATCTCATCGCGGTCCTGCCCGTTGCGGAGGGCTAGTTGGGAAGCGGTGTATTCGGGCATCATAGAGAGTGCTAGTTTTTAAAGGGCCAGTAAATAATTAAAACATAGTGCCGATGCTATCCCGCCAAAAATTCTTAAAATTAAGGCGTAATCCCTGGCAAGAGCAATTCTGTTTTAGGCCTGTTTTTCCAAAAATAGCCTAAAAACCCGATAATTCCCGTTTCTATTTTGAGGTTTTTCCTTACTGTCGATAGTAATGGACTTCATTCTAAAATTGGCATCTATACTTTTGCTTAGCCTTTTTGGCCAGGTCAACTTTTAGTAAACAAGCTCTAACCTAAAACTTTGCTTGCGCTATAATCCAGCGGTTGGGTACATCGCCGTCGGCGGCGGTGAGGTAGTCTTGGTAGCTGCACGGAATAATGAGCGGGGCCCGATGGCCGGCTAAATCATCTACCTGCATCCACCATTTCTCTGTGTGGCGGTTTTTGTAGAAAATCATCTTGTCGGGGTTGTCATAAAAGCTGACCGAGAACCGTAAAAAGTGGCTGCTCTGGAAATCTAGGGTGCGCTGCCTATGGTAAAACCCCTCAATAGCGTACCAAACCATGGTGGCCAGCGTGGTAGCAGTAAGCGACCGAAGGTCATGCTCGGGCCGGTATCCGTAAAAACCCAGAGAGCTCAATTTGTCGCTTTGGCCCGCGTACCAACTTAGTTGGCAAGCTTCCTCGCCGGTGAGCCCAAACGGATTGGCGTGGACCTGGCCAGGTGCATCTTGGTGCCGAATAGCTGCTACATCTATGCTCATCAAATCTGCCTGCCGAATGACCGGTTCCATTTCTTGCAGCTCCTGGCGCACGTGGCCAATCCGGAACAAATCAAAATGCAACTTCTCTAGCGTTGACAGCACGGAGGCATCGGTGAGGTAAGATTGGTAACCCAGCAAACTAAAGCCAGAAAGGTAATTGGGTTCATGCAAAAGTACACGGTGCAAATGTCCTTCTTCGGGCAGGGTTTCTTCTGCATCGCGTAGGTCTAAGCAACTGTCTATCACCAATAAGTGAGCGGCGGCGGTCAGGTGCTCATAGCCTAAAAACTGGCCATAGGTAAGGTCATGCGAGCCGCCTAATAAAATAGGAAACTTGCCATCGGTAATAACTATTTCCAGTACTTCCTTTAACCGTAAGTACGTGTCTTCTAATGATATGCCGGGTAAAAGATTGCCTAAGTCCATGACCAGCCAAGCGCCGGTTCCTTTCATGAGCCGGTACAGTTGTTCCCGAATCAGGTTAGGGCCGTGGTACGCTACATCTGGCGCGGCGTTGCTGCCGCGGTACTCTGGTAAACCAATAAGCACTACATCGGCGGCACGCCAATCTGGGAACGTATGGATAAAAGCGGCCAAGTAACCGCCCACGGTTTTGGGGTGGTCCGCTTGCCCGAAAGGAGTTTCTGGAAGGGCTTCAAAAAAGATAGGAAGGTTCATGCGATGGCCAAAAATCAAATTTAAGGAATTAATGGGCAGGCTTTTCGGCCTTTTTTTGCAAAAATGTCCTAAACCACCCGAATAGATAAATTTTTTTTAATAATTTTTTACCCTATCTTAACCACACAAACTACCAGACAAACACCTATATGAAAGTTACCCGCGTTTTTGATTTGCTAACCGAGCAGTTGCAAGAGTTTCCGCAGCCAGATTGTCTGGCAACTAAAATCGATGGGGAATGGGTGAAATACAGCACCCAAGAAGTGGTAGATACCGCAAATACGCTTAGTTTGGCGCTGTTAAAGTCGGGAATTCAGAAAAACGATAAAATTGCGCTTATCTCCATGAACCGGCCAGAATGGGTTTTTGCCGATTACGGAATTCAGCAGACCGGCGCGGTGAGCGTGCCCATGTACCCCACCATTACGGTAGAAGATTATAAGTATATTCTAACAGATTCTGAGACCAAACTTATTCTGGTTTCTACCCAAGATTTATATAACAAAGTAAAAGAGGCTGCCGCCGATGTGCCCGGCGTGAAAGAAATTTACACCTTTGACCGCGTGCCCGGCGCCAAGCATTGGACCGAGCTGCTTAAGTTGGGAGAAGGCGGAGACGTTGCCTCTTTAGAGCCGCACAAAGCCGCGGTGCAGCCCTCAGATTTGCTTTCTATTATATACACTTCTGGCACCACGGGCGCGCCGAAGGGCGTAATGCTTTCGCACAACAACTTGGTTAGCAACTTTACCAGCGTAAAGCCCTTTGTGCCGGTTAACCATGAGCACAGGGCGCTCAGTTTCTTGCCGCTCTGCCACATTTATGAGCGCATGGTTTCGTGCATTTATTTTTCCGTAGGCGTGTCTATTTATTTTGCCGAAAGCATTGAAAAAGTAGGCGATAACCTGAAAGAAGTTAGCCCCCATATTTTTGTAACTGTACCCCGCTTGCTGGAGAAAGTGTACGATAAAATTGTAGCCAAAGGCGGCGAACTTACCGGCGTTAAAAAAGGCTTGTTCTTTTGGGCGCTGGCGCTGGGGCATAAGTATGACACCCGCACCTCGCCCGGTTTTCTCTATGATACGCAGCTAAAACTGGCTCGCAAACTCATTTTCTCTAAGTGGCAAGATGCGCTGGGCGGCAACGTAAAAGTGATTGTATCTGGCGGCGCCGCTCTGCAACCCCGGCTGGCGCGCGTATTCTGGGGCGCCAACATCCGGATTATGGAGGGCTATGGCCTTACTGAAACCTCGCCGGTAATTGCCGTAAACCGTTATGAGCCAGAAGACAACGTTATCGGCACCGTGGGCCCGACTATTGATGGCGTAGAAATAAAAATTGCCCAAGACGGTGAAATATTAACCCGCTCTGAGAGCGTGATGGTAGGCTATTACAAACGGCCTGATCTCACGGCCGAAGTGATTGACAAAGACGGTTGGTTCCATACCGGCGACATTGGAGAACTGGTAGAAGGTAAATTCCTTAAAATTACCGACCGCAAGAAAGAAATGTTTAAGACTTCCGGCGGAAAATACATCGCTCCGCAACTCATTGAAAACAAACTCAAAGAGTCGCTGGTCGTTGAGCAAGTGATGGTAGTTGGCGAAGGCGAGAAATTTCCGGGCGCCTTGATTGTGCCGGCGTTTGAAGGCCTGCAGGAGTGGTGCCGCATCCACAGCATACCGTACAGCACAAACGCAGAGATGATTAAAATGCCGAAGATTCAGGAGAAATTCCAGAAAGAGCTAGACAAAGCCAATGAGCAGCTGGCACAATATGAACGGATTAAAAAGTTTGTGTTACTGCCCAGTCTCTGGAGCGTTGAAACCGGGGAAATGACGCCTAAGTTGAGCATCAAACGTAAAATAATTACCACCAACAACCGGGAGCTGATTGACAGCCTTTACCGGACGGCTTAATGCAGAAATAAAAAGGGGAGGCACTTACCGGTGTCTCCCCTTTCTATTTTTTAGAATTGCTGTTTTAGGCCTGTTTTTCAGAAAACAAGCCTAAAACAGCAATTATCTTACAAGGGCTATGTTGGAAATGGAAGTAGCTGGTAGTTTTTAGTCTGTATTAATTTTATAAAGAATCAGTACAGTATAACACAAAATGGGTCGATTGAATTTATCAAAGTACTTATGAAAAAATGTTGTTTTTTTTTCTGCTTGTGTCTGTTCCAGCTAACCTCTTATAGCCTATTGGCCCAAGAGGGATATGTAACCACTGACCCTTTGGTGGTGCCGGTTCACACCCAAAAAAACCAATTGCATGTTTCTGTGGGCGGTAGCGACGACGGTTTTGCGCTGCACACTTCCTATACCATCACCAGTCATTTGGCCGTGTTTGCAGCAAGCACGCTTAAAAGAGGTACATCACAAAAGCCATCCATCATGGACGGGCATGATAGAAAGCAGACAAATAATTCGGTTTCAGCTGGGTTAGGTTACTCGTTTGCCCCAACACAATCTGGTCTAAAACTAGAGACGTTTGCGGGAGGAGGTAAATTTAAGACAGATTATAGACGGTATGCCTACCAAACCAGAGAGATTGGCGGCACAACTATTTCTGAGTATTGGAAGACTTTTGTGCAGGCAAACCTTTTGTGGCAGAAAAAGCACGCCGAGGCCGGGCCTGCCCTAAGATTAGCCTACTATTCTTACAACCAGCTAGAAAACGTTGAGGTAATATACTCCCCAATTGGGATGAAGAGATTCGAGAATGTCTGGAATATATGCGTAGAGCCCGTTCTGTCATTCAGCTTCATTTACCGTAAAGTAAAACTCAATTTGCAGGGTGGCCTTTCTATTCCAATAGCAGAAAGCGCAGAGCGAGTGTATGTGAATGATGACTTTCAGGGCCAAGAAACGCTCCGGCCAGATTTGTACCTTGACTTAGAAACCCATCTTTTTGGACAGGTGGCCCTACAATATAATCTTAATTTGGGCCCAAAAGAAAAATAATAAATTGATTTGAACGGGTGTTCGGCACTTCTAACAATTTATCTTAAATGCTGTTTTAGGCCTGTTTTTCAGAAAACAAGGCTAAAACAGGCAAGTCTAAAATTCGGGTTGTAAAGTATTAACTAAAAGTAAGCGTCCAAAATAAACGCAGGCCCTCCATAGAAAGCCAAAATGTAGCGTCGTTACACCGTAACGACGAGTCTCCATGAAACGTAAGCGGTCAACTCAGGGAAACCCGCTTTCGTTTCAAGTTTTA
>JBBSSO010000091.1:0-7059 GCA_038241905.1 Cytophagales bacterium
CAAGCCACTTGATAAAGAACCGCAAAATAAATTTTCGGCTTTTAGGAGCACGGATGTAACGCTAAACATTACGTACTCGCCTGACCGTAAAACACTCATCCGGCACCATGAAAAAATCGCCATTTCCAATTCAAATTCGCCTGTCTTTGGGCTAGAGGTATCGGCTGGCATTAAAGGGCTTTTAAATTCTGATTTAAGCTACCAGCAAGTTACGCTTTCTCTAGACCAGCGCGTGCGAGCGGGCGTTTTCGGGTATGGACGCTACTATTTCCGGGCCGGAAAAACGTTTTCCAAAGTGCCTCTTCCGCTGTTGCAAGTGCCGGTAGGCAACGAGACGCCTTTCTTTATTCTGCATGGGTATAATTTAATGCCGTTTTTTGCTTTCGCAACAGATGAATTTGTCTCTCTGCGGTACGACCATCATTTTGAAGGAGCCTTTTCTTTGACTAACCGTTTGCCTTTACTCAAAAAAACTCGGGTACGCCTCGTGGCAGGGGGCGCGGTCCTCTATGGCCAACTGACCGAAAAGAACCAAGAATTTAATACTACTGGAGCTGAGGATAATGAGTTCCAGGGCTTGGGAAATACGCCGTACGCAGAAGTGAATGTGGGTCTCAAAAATATATTCCAAATTCTGAGAGTTGACTTAGTGCACCGGCTTACCTACAAAGATTTGACCACTTCCAACTGGGGGGTACGCTTGTCAGTATCAGTAAATCCGTAAGGTCTGTTTTAGGTCTGTTTTTCGAAAAATAGGCCTAAAACAAACTTGCCACTTCACAAACGAGTACCTTTGTTTCCATCATTTCTTTGATTTCAAATTTGAGGGTTATGCGCAGAATTCTTTGCTTGTTGTTTTTTGGCTTGAGCGGGCTTTTATCTTGCTCCCAAGAAACCCGCGAAGAGCGCATGTTCTCCCTTAATAAAGTAGACAGTAGTCTTAAAACCCAGATTCGTGAAGTATCCAACGCTATCCAACGCTATCCCTCGCAGGCGAGTTGGTACCTTAAACGAGCGCGCCTGTACCTTTCTGCCAACCAGATTAACCTCGCTTATAAAGACCTTTCGCAGTCCACCAGGTTAGATCCTTCTTTGGCTGAAGCGTATTTTCTAAAATCCAACATTTTGGTATCCAGAGGGCAGTATCAAGAGTCGGTAAAGATGATGATGCAGGCCAAAGCATTCAATTTTCAATCGCCAGAAATAGAAGCTGTTTTAGCCGAGAGTTACGTGGGTTTGCAATTGTATAGCCGGGCGCTGACTTACAGTAAAAAAGCGTTAGAACTCAGACCTGGAGAACCAAAGTACTACGTGTTGCTAGCTCAGGCGCAAGCCGGCAGCGGTGATACCACACAGGCAATGCAAAACCTTATGCAAGCGCTCCGCAGAGATTCCGTTTTCTTGCCCGCATTCCGCCAACTTACGGCCATTTACAGCGCTCGGCAGCAATTTGATCAAGCGCTGCCGCTGGTGCAAACGGGAGTAAAAGCCCAGCCCAAAGATAGTTTTTGGTGGTTTCATTTAGGGCAGAATTTTTTAGCCCAGCGCCAAACCGATACCGCCATGGCCGTCTTTACCAAGACGTTAGAAATGACGCCAGATCACGCGGGCGCCTTAGCAGGCATGGGGGAGGGTTGGTACAAGAAAAGACAGTACAGTTTGGCGCTAGACAGTTTTTTAAAAGCTCAGCAGGCAGGCTATACTTTTCCGGAGCAAGAGCATTACCACTTGGCCGCCGCTTATGAATGGACCGGTCAACGAGAAGCTGCCAAGCAGCAGTATGTTATTTTAATAAAAAAATATCCGCTGAACCCGCGTTATCCTTTAGCTTTACGCCGGATTATAACGCCGGTGCAACGTTTTACCATAGATTCTTTAAGCACCAGAACTGTTTTTTAGGTAATTTGCGAAAAACAGGCCGGAAACAGAAAGTTTAGACATCAACCTATGATTAATATTACCTTACCAGACGGTTCGGTCCGTGCGTACGAACAGGGAGTAACGGGCATTGAGATTGCTGCATCCATTAGTGAGGGCTTGGCGCGTAACGTGCTGGCACTAAAAGTGAACGGCCAGGTTTGGGATTTAAGTAGACCCATTGAACAAGATGCCGCCGTGCAACTACTCACTTGGAACGATGAGGAAGGGAAAGCTACGTATTGGCACTCCTCGGCCCATTTAATGGCTGAGGCGTTGGAAGCGCTTTACCCCGGCGTGAAGTTAGGTATTGGCCCATCCATTGAGAATGGATTTTATTATGACATTGATTTAGCCGATGATAAATCGCTTTCTAGCGAAGAATTTCCGGCCATAGAGCAGAAAATGCTGGAACTGGCTCGGCAGAAAAACGAGTTCGTGCGGCGGGCGGTTTCCAAAGAAGAGGCCATCGCTTTCTTCACCGAAAAAAACGACCCGTATAAGCTAGATCTGTTAAAGGATTTAGAAGACGGAACCATCACGTTTTATTCCCAAGGTAATTTCACGGATTTATGCCGCGGACCACATATTCCGCATACCGGCGTAATAAAAGCGGTTAAACTTATGAGTTTGGCTGGGGCATATTGGCGCGGCGACGAGAAAAGCAAGCAGCTAACCCGTGTGTATGCTATCACTTTTCCGAAGCAAAAAGACCTTGCAGAGTATTTAGAGCGCTTGGAAGAAGCCAAACGCCGTGATCACCGCAAATTAGGCAAGGAAATGGAACTGTTTGCCTTCTCTGAGAAGGTGGGCATGGGCCTGCCTTTGTGGTTGCCCAAAGGTACCATGCTGCGCGAGCGACTGGAACAGTTCATGCGCAAAGCCCAAATTAAAGCTGGTTACCAACCTGTGGTTACGCCCCACATTGGCAGCAAAGAATTGTATATAACATCTGGCCATTATGAAAAATATGGCGCAGATTCCTTTCAAACCATTAAAACACCTCATGAGAACGAGGAGTTTTTGTTGAAACCCATGAACTGCCCGCACCACTGCGAGATTTACAAAACTCGTCCGCGGTCTTACAAAGAATTGCCGGTGCGGTACGCCGAGTTCGGGACCGTATACCGGTATGAGCAAAGCGGCGAATTACACGGTTTAACCCGCGTACGTGGTTTTACCCAAGACGATGCCCATATTTTCTGCCGTCCTGATCAGGTTAAAGAAGAGTTTCTGAAAGTAATTGACTTGGTGCTTTATACTTTTAAAGCATTAGGGTTTGATGATTATACCGCCCAAATCTCTTTACGCGATCCAGACAACAAAACAAAATATATTGGCTCTGATGAGAATTGGGTTAAAGCGGAAAACGCAATTATTGAAGCCGCGCACGAAAAAGGCCTAACCACCGTAACCGAATTGGGCGAAGCTGCGTTCTACGGACCAAAGCTTGACTTTATGGTGCGCGATGCCATTGGCCGCAAATGGCAACTGGGAACCATTCAGGTAGACTATAATTTGCCAGAGCGTTTTGAGTTGGAATACATCGGCGCTGACAATGAACGTCATCGGCCGGTTATGATTCACCGGGCCCCGTTTGGCTCTCTAGAACGCTTTGTGGCCGTGTTAATTGAGCATTGCGGCGGTAATTTCCCGTTGTGGCTCAGTCCGGAACAGGTAGCCATTTTGCCAATTTCTGAAAAATACCAAGCGTACGCTCAGAAAGTGCATGAACAATTAATGGCTCAAGATATACGGGGCCACGTTGACAGCAGAGACGAAAAGATTGGTCGTAAAATTCGCGATGCGGAAGTTAGTAAAGTGCCTTATATGATCATAGTGGGTGAAAAAGAGCAAGAAAATCAAATTATTTCTGTTCGGAAACATGGCCTTGGCGATATGGGAACTATGCCCATACATGCCTTTGTTGACAACTTCAAGGCAGTGTTAGCCGAGATGTTAGATTAAAAAATATAAGAAAAATTTTTAAGTTAATGGGGAAAATGCGATATTCGCACCCTAATTACGAAACCGTAAACTTTAGGAGGTACAACTATTTCTACGAATAACAGACGCTACGTGCCACGTGGCAAGGTCGAAGAACCTTATCGTATCAATCAGCGCATTACGGGCGTACGTGACGTCCGGGTAGTGGGCGAAAACGTTGAGCCAGGCGTGTACAGCATTGATCAAGCCCGCCGCTTAGCGACGGAGCAAAACCTTGATTTGGTGGAGATTTCTCCCAAGGCAGATCCACCCGTTTGTCGCATCATTGACTATTCTAAGTTCAAATACGAACAGAAGAAGAAGCAGCGCGAGATGAAAGCCAAAACCACCAAGGTGGTGATGAAGGAAATCCGTTTCGGGCCTAATACTGATGAGCACGATTTTGATTTTAAACTCAAACATGCCCATGCTTTTTTAGCCGAAGGTGCCAAAGTGAAAGCTTACGTCCATTTTGTGGGTCGTACCATTGTTTTCAAGGAGAGAGGCGAGATGCTTTTGCTTAAGTTTGCTCAGGCGCTGGAAGACGTTGCCAAGGTAGAGCAGTTGCCTAAATTAGAAGGCAAGAGAATGTTTTTATTCTTGAGCCCTAAAGTAAAAAAATAACTAGTACACTTTATATACACCCAAATGCCGAAGATGAAAAGCAAGTCAGGGGCTAAGAAGCGATTCACCCTGACAGGTACTGGCAAAATAAAGCGCAAACACGCTTACAAAAGCCACATCCTAACCAAAAAGACAACCAAGCAGAAGAGAAATCTTACGCAAACCGGGCTAGTGAGCGATGCTGACCACGCCAACGTTGCAAGAATGCTTGCGTCTTAATCCAATCAATTTAATTATTGTTTCAACGGGAACTGGTACCTAAGTATGACACCGAAATCACCAGCCCCAAAAATGCACAGAAATGCCTAGATCGGTCAATGTTGTGGCAGCGCGCCACAAAAGAAAAAGAATCATGAAAATGGCCAAAGGTTACTTTGGTCGTAGAAAAAACGTTTGGACAGTAGCCAAAAACGCTGTTGAGAAAGGTTTGCTTTATGCTTACCGCGATAGAAAAGTTAAAAAGAGAGACTTCCGAGCTCTATGGATTCAGCGTATCAACGCTGCGGCCCGTATGAACGGACTATCTTATTCTCAATTAATGGGCGGGTTAAAGAAAGCTAATATCACGCTTAACCGCAAGGTTTTGGCAGATTTAGCCTTGAACCATCCTGAAGCCTTTACCGGAGTTGTAGCGAAAGTGAAATAGCCTTTCCTGATTATACATTTTAAAAAGCCCAGTTTCTACTGGGCTTTTTTTTGTTTTTCTATGGCTCTAATCCTTATGGAAATTCCTGTTTTAGGCCTGTTTTTGTAAAAACAGGCCTAAAACAGGAAAGCCGCGAGAACTGATTATAGACAAATAAATGTCTATAATTTTGTCTGCTATAAATTACTCAGCTATTAGGCGAAAAGTGTATATGCAGCGTTTTGTTTAAAAATAGAATTGAAAGCAGGACCACTAAGCGCGCTAAATCTTAATTTATGTTATTTGTACATTATTTCCTTCATCGACAGTTAAAGAAAACACTCTTGTATTCAACTTTCTAGTTGTTAAGAGAAGGTTTTTTCCTGAAAAGTGCCTTTTATAGAAAGCATAAATTTTGATTTGACTGCTGAAAAATTTTAGAGAATAGATTCATAATAGCAACATCAAACTTGGACCGTTTTAATGATAAATTTTAGAATTTGACAAGCTTTCATTTTCTTCAAAAACACCTTCCATCTATATAAAAATAAGCGCAATATGGATTTTAAACTGAACAAATCATGGCCTTGGGGATTGGCTTTCCTGCTGGCAGCCCTGACAAGTAATGCCTCATTGGCTCAGAACACTGCGGTTTCTTCTGTAGACCAATTTGACAAGATTTACCTGAACTGGTATAACTTAGATGGGCGGAAAGATAATGTGCAAGGAGCTAGCGTAAACCAGGCGTATGAGGTTTTCTTGAAAGGAAGACCAGCCAAGAAAAAAGTGGTGGTTGCGGTTATTGATAGCGGCGTTGACATTCTCCATGATGATTTAAAAGGCCGTATTTGGACCAACACGAAAGAAATTGCCGGTAATGGTTTGGACGATGATAAGAACGGCTACCCAGATGATTTGCACGGTTGGGGTTTTCTGGGCAACGCCGCCGGAATAGATATTGAATATGAGACTTTAGAGTTTGTACGCATTTTGCGCGACCTGGCGCCCATTTACCACCAGGTAAAATCACTTAAAAGCGTGCCAGTGCCCAAGCAAGAAGAATACAAAACCTACTTAAAAGTTAAGCATAAGTACGAAGAAGAAGTAAAGGAATATTTGGATCGTCGCGAAAATTATGCAGCGTTTGGGAGAACGGTGCAAAACATTGAGGCCTTTTTAGCTAAGCGACTCCAAAAAGAACAAATCACGAAGGCAGATTTAGAAGCCGTTTCTTCTACCAATGACACCGTTAATCAAGTTAAAAATTGGTTGCTAGAGAAATATAAACTTGGTTACAGCCCTGAATCTTTTAAAGAAATGATGGAGCGGAACGAGGTGTATTTAAACTACCATTTAAACCTTGAATTCAATCCGCGTACTATTTTAGGAGACAACCTCACAGACATCAATGATTTAGCTTACGGCAACAGCAATGTAACCGGCCCCCGTGCTGACCATGGAACGCCCGTGTCAGGCATTATTGCCGGTATCCGGAATAATGGTCTGGGTATTGATGGCATTGCGGAGAACGTAGAAATTATGGCATTGCGCGCTGTGCCTAGCGGCGATGAATATGACAAGGACATTGCACTGGCCATTAGATATGCTGTGGACAATGGCGCTAATATCATTAATATGAGTTTCGGAAAAGGATTCTCGCCGCAAAAACACTTGGTAGACGAGGCCGCTCAATACGCTGAAAAGAACAATGTGCTGCTGGTCCATTCTGCGGGCAACGATGGCGTAAACCTAGATCAGGAAATGCATTTCCCGTCTAAAACTCTGCTGAAGGGAAATCCGGTTAGCACTTGGATTGAGGTAGGTGCGTCTTCTATGCATTTAAATGAACTATTAGTAGGCGATTTTTCTAACTACGGTTTTAAAACGGTAGACCTTTTTGCCCCCGG
>JBBSSO010000092.1:0-7007 GCA_038241905.1 Cytophagales bacterium
CGGTTCTATCGGCCTTGGCCGGGTTTATTGGCATGCGCATTGCCACTCAAGCGAATGTGCGCACTGCGCAGGCAGCTAAAACCAGTTTATCTAACGCGCTCAAAGTTTCGTTTACCGGCGGTGCCGTGATGGGGATGGGCGTGGCCGGTTTGGCCGTGCTCGGCCTTGGCTCCCTTTTCATTGCTTTGTATTATTGGTTTGTACAGCGCGCGGGCGCCAGTGCCAGCAGTGAGGAAATGGAAATCGCGCTAGAAGTGTTGACCGGTTTCTCATTAGGCGCGGAAAGTATTGCCCTTTTCGCCCGCGTAGGTGGCGGTATTTACACCAAAGCAGCCGATGTAGGAGCAGATTTAGTAGGTAAAGTGGAAGCCGGCATTCCGGAAGACGACCCCAGAAACCCAGCTACCATCGCTGACAACGTAGGCGATAACGTGGGCGATGTGGCCGGCATGGGCGCCGATTTATTCGGCTCTTACGTGGCAACTATTCTGGCTACCATGGTGTTAGGTCGCGAAATTACCGTAACAGATAACTTCGGCGGATTGTCTCCCATCATTCTCCCGATGCTCATTGCGGGCATGGGTATCATTTTCTCCATGATTGGCTGCCTGTTTGTGCGCGTGAAAGAAGGCGGCGATGTTCAGGCTGCGCTAAACTTAGGCAACTGGTCCTCCGTCGCGCTTACGGCCGTGGCTTCTTATTTTGTGATTGATTGGCTCATGCCAGAAACGCTGAATTTGCGCGGTTATGAATTCACGTCCATGGGTATTTTCTGGGCAGTGATCATCGGTTTGGTGGTGGGCACGCTTATCTCCATCATCACGGAATATTACACGGCCATGGGCAAAAAACCGGTTTTGTCCATCATCCATCAATCCTCTACCGGCGCGGCTACTAACATTATTGCCGGGTTGAGCGTGGGCATGATGAGCACCGCCTTGCCTGTTATTATTTTGGCGATGGGGATTGTGTTCTCCTACTCGGTGGCTGGTTTGTACGGCGTGGCCATTGCCGCCGCTGGAATGATGGCCACTACGGCAATGCAATTGGCCATTGACGCCTTCGGGCCCATTGCCGACAACGCCGGAGGAATTGCCGAAATGAGCGAATTACCCAAAGAAGTACGGCAGCGCACTGATATTTTGGATGCCGTGGGCAACACCACTGCCGCCACCGGCAAAGGCTTCGCTATTGCCTCGGCGGCCTTGACTTCCCTGGCTTTGTTTGCCGCTTTTGTGGGTATTTCGGGCATTAGTTCCATTGACTTGTACAAAGCGCCGGTATTGGCGGGCTTGTTTATTGGCGGCATGATTCCGTTTGTTTTCTCGGCCTTGGCCATTAGCGCCGTAGGCCGCGCCGCCATGGCGATGGTACATGAAGTGCGCCGTCAGTTCCGTGAAATTCCGGGTATCATGGAAGGCACGGGCAAACCAGAATACGACAAATGCGTGGCCATTTCAACGGAAGCCGCATTGCGTGAAATGATGTTGCCCGGCGCCATCGCCTTGGTAGTGCCAGTTTTGATTGGGTTTGGTTTGAAGGACGTTTTTGCTGAAGTTTCTTCTGCCGAGATTCTGGGTGGCGTTTTGGCTGGAGTGACCGTATCGGGCGTATTGATGGCTATTTTCCAGTCCAACGCAGGCGGCGCCTGGGATAACGCTAAAAAGTCTTTTGAACAAGGAGTTTTAATCAACGGGGTGATGGAATACAAAGGCTCTGAGGCCCACAAAGCCTCCGTAACCGGTGATACCGTGGGTGATCCGTTCAAAGACACTTCCGGCCCATCCATGAACATTCTTATTAAGCTGATGTCCATTGTTTCTTTGGTGATTGCGCCCCACATCGCGGTACGCGACACCCCAGCCCCCGCACCGGAAACCCGTATTGATTTGGAAGGCCGAAACCTGCACAACCCAGTAAAATCAGAAACCACGGTGGAATTTCCATCGGCCGAGGGCCGGATTTAAGAATTAACGCTTGCATAAATTCATTTAAAAAGCCCTTTTCAGTAGAAGAGGGCTTTTTACTTTTTAATCAGGACAGATTTCCCCAATTTTGGCTTTCGCCAAGCTTTAAGCAATGAACCACCCGCCGGTTACCTTACATGACAAGCAGTTTAGGCTGTATATTCCTGAACGCAAGATTCTGCATAGCATTGAAGTGGTGGCGGCCCAAATAAGCCATGATTATCGCGGCAAACGGCCCTTTTTCCTGGCCATCTTGAATGGCTCTTTCATGTTTGCGGCTGATATTATGAAAGAGTTAAGCATTGAATGCGAGATATCGTTTATCCGCCTATCGTCTTACGCCGACATGGGCAGCACCGGGCAGGTGAAGGAAATCTTGGGCCTTAAAGAAGACATTGCGGGTCGGTATGTGGTTATTTTGGAAGATATTGTAGATACCGGGCGCACCATTGCCGGGCTGTTGCCTCAGCTGCAGGAGAAGAATCCAGCATCGGTGGAGGTCGCCACGCTTCTGATAAAGCCAGACTGCCTACAGCAAGAGTTGAGCATTAAATACACGGCCATGAGTATTCCCAATGATTTTGTGGTAGGCTACGGGCTAGATTACAACGGGCTGGGTCGCAACCTGCGGGATCTATACAAACTGGGCTAAGCTACAGTTTTCTAGTTTTCGGCCCGTTTTTTCAAAATCAGGCTAAAAACAGGATTTTACCCAATTGGTTAAGGCTCTTTAACTTATTTATTCCATATTTTATTCTTACTTTTGTCTTTCCATCATTCTTTTACCCATGCTGAATATCGTACTTTTTGGACCTCCGGGGGCAGGTAAAGGCACTCAAAGCCAGAAACTTATCGAGAAATATGGACTCATTCACCTTTCAACCGGTGATTTGCTCCGCTCTGAGATTACCGCAGGAACTGAGTTGGGGCTGAAAGCTAAAAAGCTGATGGACGAAGGCATGTTGGTGCCCGACGATGTGGTCATTGGCATGATTGAATCTAAGATTGCGGATAACCGCACATCGCCCGGATTTATTTTTGACGGTTTCCCGCGCACCGTGCCTCAAGCCGAAGCCTTGGATAATCTGCTCCTTAAATACGACGAAGGCATCACCTGCATGATTGCCTTACAAGTGGACGAGCAAGAGCTGGTGAAACGCTTGCTGCACCGCGGCAAAACCTCTGGCCGACCCGATGATGCGGACGAAACCCTCATCCAGAAACGGGTAACCGAGTATAACACCAAAACAACGCCGGTGGCCAACTATTACGCCCAGCAAAATAAATTTTACGCCATCAACGGCATCGGGGAGATAGAGGAGATTTTCGCTAAAAGCTGCGAAATTATTGAATCTACCCAAACCGTTTAAATTTTCAGATTATCAACCATGAACCATCTGACGACCAAATTGTCAGGTGGTTTTTTTTGATGAAAGATTTTAATTGAAGATCCAATTGGGAAGATTTACTAACGATTCTCTTATTATTCGGATAAGTGTTTTGTTAGCAGCCTTTGTTGGTGTCCGGCCATTGTTGGTGTTATCACCAACAATTCCATGCACGAGAATCATTGGTTAGTTTTTTGAAAATGATGATTTAAACAGTGAGTTTTAATTAACCGCAGATTTGCTTGTTGGTGATAACACCAACAAGGGCTGAAGGCCGAACGGCTTAATGACAAGCCAATGTCGGAGGGTGAGAACTTTTCTACTTCATGTAAGGGTTAAAGTTTTGTTTTGGGCCTGTTTTTCCAAAATTACACCGAAAACAGGTTTTATTTTCTCGGTGCGTTTCTCAGCAAGAAAACCTAGTTTATAGGAATGTGTATTTGGTAATCAGCAATGCTAAGACACCATGACGCCGTTGAAGCCATTGTTGGTGTTATCACCAACAGATCCATGCACGAGAATTATTGCTTGTCTTCTTGGAAACAAAGTTTGAAACAGTAAAATTTAATTTACCGCAGATTTGCTTGTTGGTGATAACACCAACAAGGGGTAAACACCATCATGGGCATAAAAAACGCCTCTGATAATAACAGATTCTGAATTACTGTTTTCGGCCTGTTTTTCCAAAAGCAGGCTTAAAACGCCAATTGGTTTTAGACCCCAAAAAGTAAAGCTTACTTATTACTCATTTAAAATTAAATCGCCGTGTCATCATCCAACTTTATAGATTACGTTAAAATTTGCTGTCGCTCAGGACACGGTGGGGCCGGATCAGCGCACCTGCATCGCGACAAAATGACGTCTACGGGCGGGCCCGATGGCGGCGATGGCGGCCGGGGCGGTCATATTATCCTGAAAGGAAATTCCCAACTCTGGACGCTGCTGCACTTGCAGTACCAAAAACACGTCATTGCCGAAAACGGCGGCTCCGGCGGTCCCAGCCACTCCAGCGGTGCGTACGGCAAAGATATTATCTTGGAAGTTCCCGTCGGGACGGTTGCCCGCGATGCTGAAACCGGTGAAATAAAATGTGAGATCACCGAGGACGGGCAAACCGAAATCCTTACACCCGGCGGTCGCGGCGGCTTGGGCAACGCCCACTTTAAATCTTCTACCAACCAAACGCCGCGCCACGCCCAACCCGGCGAGCCCGGCCTAGAAGAATGGACCGTTTTGGAGCTTAAACTGCTAGCCGATGTGGGCTTAGTTGGCTTCCCTAATGCTGGTAAATCAACGTTGCTGTCGGTTGTATCGGCGGCTACGCCGAAGATTGCCAACTATCCGTTCACTACCTTGGTGCCCAACCTGGGCGTGGTGGCGTACCGCGATTATAAATCGTTTGTGATGGCTGATATTCCGGGTATTATTGAAGGTGCTTCGGAGGGGAAAGGCTTAGGAATTAGATTCTTGAAGCATATTGAACGTAACTCCATTCTCCTGTTCATGATTTCAGTAGAGAGCGACGACATTGCTGCCGAGTATGACATTCTAGTCAACGAACTCAGAACTTACAACCCAGAATTGTTGACCAAACAGCGCCTGCTAGCCATTACCAAAACCGACCTTATTGACGATGAATTGGAAGCTGAAATGCGCGAAACTTTGCCCACGGACCTGCCCACGATTTTCATCTCCAGCATGACCAACAAAAATATTATGCATCTTAAAGACATGATTTGGAAAGCCTTGCATACGGCGTAAACCTCGTCCACTAGCGGCCTCTCACGTGTAAAGTGGGAACAATTTCTGAGTGTTTTAGGCCTGTTTTTTAAAAAACAGGCCTAAAACGCATTTGCAGAAAAGTCCGGCTCTTTCAAGGAGGGATTTAGGGCAATACTTCTCTGCCATCGCCTGCCAAGGCGAAAGAGATTAGGTGTTTAAAAATGCCAGATTGACAGCAAGAACGGTTTGGCAAAGAAGTTGTCTACGCTGGGTACCCATGCCAGAAGAATTAAATCTGTAAGGACCTATGAATACATCATCTGAAAATATTCCTCGGGAAGAGGAAAACGGACAACCTGACCATCAGGCAACGTCCAATACCACCCCAGAAATGGATGAGACCGGTGAATTAACTGCCGAGCAAGAAGCGGCCGCAGACGAAAATCCGACTTCTGAAGCGGATGAGCTGCGCGACAAATATTTGCGCTTGCACGCCGAGTTTGACAATTTTAGACGTCGCACTTCTAAAGAGCGTCTGGAGTTATTTAAAACTGCCAACCAAGAGTTAATGGCGTCTTTAATTCCGGTGCTGGATGATCTGGAGCGCGCCCAAGCCTCCATGAAAGATGCCCAAGACGTGCAAGCCGTTCGCGAAGGAGTGGAGTTGATTTTTAACAAGTTTATGGGAGTGCTTCAGCAAAAAGGTTTGAAGCCAATGGAAGCTGTTGGGGATACGTTTAACGCGGATATTCACGAAGCTATCACCCAGATTCCGGCGCCATCAGAAGAAATGAAAGGGAAAGTAATTGACGAAGTAGAGAAGGGATATTACCTCAACGACAAAGTGGTGCGCTTTGCTAAAGTGGTGATTGGAGCATAAATAAATGGCAGCAAAGAGAGATTATTACGAAATATTAGGGGTGGCCAAAGGCGCTCAGGCGGATGAAATTAAAAAATCTTACCGCAAGATTGCTATCAAGTTTCACCCCGACAAAAACCCAGACGACCCTACCGCTGAAGATAAGTTTAAGGAAGCCGCTGAAGCCTACGAAGTGCTCAGCAATGACCAAAAACGCCAGCGCTATGACCAGTTTGGGCACCAAGGCGTGAACGGCGGTGGCGGAGGTGGCAGCATGAACATGGAAGACATCTTCTCCCAGTTCGGTGACATTTTTGGCGGCGGCGGAGGCGGCGGTTTTGAAAGTTTCTTTGGCGGCGGCGGACAACGCGGCGGCCGGAGAGTACGCAAAGGCAGCAACTTACGCATTAAACTGAAACTCAGCCTAGAGGAAGTAGCCAAAGGCGTTGAGAAAAAGATAAAAGTAAAACGCTACGAGAGCTGCCAATCTTGCGATGGAAACGGCTCTAAAAACGGTACGTCGCTGCAATCTTGCGGCACTTGCCAGGGCCAGGGCCAGGTTAAACGTGTGGTCAACACCATGCTGGGCCAAATGGTATCTGCCAGCACTTGCCCCACCTGCAATGGCGAAGGCAAAATAGTTAGCCAGAAATGTGATGTCTGCCACGGCGAAGGCCGCCAGCTTCGCGAAGAGGTTATCTCCATTAACGTGCCCGCCGGCGTAGCCGATGGCATGCAGCTTTCAATGAGTGGCAAGGGCAACGTGCCGGAGCGCGGCGGCATTCCCGGCGATTTGCTTATTCAAATTGAGGAAGAACATCATCCTACTTTGCGTCGCGATGGCAATAACATCATGTTTGAGCAATACGTGAGTTTTATGGATGCTACTCTGGGCGCAAGCGTAGAGGTGCCTACCATAGAAGGAAAAGTAAAAATCAAGATTGATGCTGGTACGCAACCCGGCAAAATTCTGCGGTTGCGCGGCAAAGGCGTTCCGGACGTGAACGGCTACGGCCGCGGCGACCAACTCATCCACATCAACGTCTGGACACCCAAAAACGTAAACGCCGA
>JBBSSO010000093.1:0-6966 GCA_038241905.1 Cytophagales bacterium
ACCTGGGCCTCAATGTGAAGGGCGTAGATGCTAAAGAGCTTTTTTACACAGCGTTGGCGGGCGTATCAGACCCAGAAACCAAGCGCAAAGCCATCGGGAAAGTATTTATTGACGTTTTTGATCAAGAGTCGCATCAAGTAGAAAACGCCAAATGGCTGGGTCAGGGCACTATTTACCCAGATGTGATTGAATCTGTCTCTGTCAATGGACCATCGGCTACCATTAAATCTCACCACAACGTTGGCGGCCTGCCAGATTTCATGAAAATGCAGGTGGTAGAACCCCTCAAAACCTTATTTAAAGATGAAGTAAGGTTAGTGGGCAAAGCGCTGGGCATTCCAGGAGCTATAGTTGGCCGGCATCCTTTCCCGGGTCCGGGTTTGGCCATTAGAATTTTAGGCGATGTGACCCCCGAAAAAGTGGCTATCTTACAGGAAGTTGACCATATCTTTATTTCATCGCTTAAAAATGCTGGTTTGTACGATCAAGTTTGGCAAGCCGGCGCCATGTTGTTACCTATCCAAAGCGTGGGAGTTATGGGCGATGAACGTACGTATGAGCGCGTGGTAGCTTTGCGCGCCGTAGCCAGCGTGGATGGCATGACCGCCGACTGGTGCCATTTGCCGTATGAGTTTTTGGCCGATGTATCGAACGAAATCATTAACAAGGTGCGTGGCGTAAATCGGGTGGTGTATGACATTAGCTCCAAGCCCCCGGCAACTATAGAATGGGAATAGAGTTTTAGGCCTACTTTTCTGAAAACAATGAAAAAACGCATTATCCTGGCAATACTAGCTTTGGTGTTCAGCCTGCAAGCGCACGCGCAAACCGAGGTTGAAAAAGCAACCCGTCTACAAAATGGGCGTTTGCTAATTGAGCAGCGCAAATTCGCTTTGGCAATGACCGAGCTGTTGCCTTTAACGTTCGCTACTTCGCCTAGCGCTTACGTGGCGGATGCTTCTTACTTATATGCCGTGGCGGCCGTGAAGCAAAACAAATGGTCAGAGGCTGAGAAAATGCTGACGCAACTGCTTCAGCAACAGCCAACGTGGAGCGGTCTCCCAGAAGCTCAGTTTCTGTTGGGGCAGGTGTTGTTTGAGAAGAAGGAATACTTGCGGGCATTGAATACCCTTAAAGAAATGCTGCAGAAAACGCTGCAAGCAGAAGTAGCCGCCATGAAAAGGCACTACGTTATGCAGCTTTCTGACAAGAACACGTTCCAATACTTGTTCCGCCAATTTTCAGAAGATCCTGTGTTAGCCAAAGCCTACGCAGACAAATTAGTAAGTGGCTGGTACACATCAGCTGACCGCGCCACGCTAGAAGCCTTAGTGCGCCAGTTTAACCTGAGCCAAAGCTATCTAAAACGCACCTCTGCCACCAAGAAAAACGAATATAACAGTGCCCTAATGTTACCTTTTAATCTGACCCAATCTGGCAGGGTAAAAGTTGACAAGCAAAACCTGTTCGTGACCGACTTTTATGCCGGAGTAAAAGCGGGTCAAGATTCGCTCCGGGCGCGCGGCATTAAAGTCAACCTCTTCCCGTATGACACCAGCAATGACACAGCCCAAGTACGCCAGGTAATGGAGTTGCCAGAACTAGCTTCTATGGATTTGATTATTGGGCCGGTGTTTAAAACCAACAGCGCTTACGCTGCCACCATCGCGCAAGAGCGTAACCTAAACATGGTTAATCCTTTTTCTGATGATCTTGAAATAGCAGATGGCAATCCGTTCTTGTTAATGATGGAGGCTTCCACGGCTACCCAAGGCCAGCGCGCAGCAGCTTTTGCGTACCAAAATTTCCCAAAGAAAACGGCGGCCATTATCTATGATAACACCAAAAACGACACAACTTTCGCTGGTAATTTTCGGCGGACCTACAAGGCTTTGGGCGGCAAAGTGGTCCTTTACCAAAAGATAAACGCAAAAACATCTGGAAATGTGGGCGGGGCTATCGGCTCCCTAAATTTAAAAGATTTGGGCGTGTTGGTGGTGCAGGCATCAGCGGTTAACGTAGCGACCAGTACCGTTAGTTACCTGGAACAGCGCGCTTCTAAAGTTCCGTTATTGGTACCTAGTGGCTGGTTAGAGATGCCGCGCATTAGCATTGGGCAGCTTGATTTTTTGGAGGCTTATTTCCACGCGCCCAAATACGTAGACGCCACAATGCCGCAGGTGCAGGCTTTTAAACGAGCGTACGCCAGTGCTTATAACTTGCCGCCATCCTCTTTCTCTTACGCCGGCTTTGAGCTCATGTATTATTTAGGCCGACAGCTGCAAGAAAACGGAGTAACCGCCCCGCAACGCCTAGGCCCAGTGGCACCTAGCTCCTTTTACCAAGGTATTGGCTACCAAAACCCCACCACCGGCAAACCATCGCAGGACAACCAATATGTTCCGGTTTTAAAGCTTAACGATGGCCAGTTGCTGGTAGTAAATCCAGTTTTTTAAGAAACGTTTCAGGTGCCTATAAAACATCCGTTCACGAAATTTTTAGGCATTCACTTTTATACTTATAAATTTCATGCTAACCCATACAACCAGTCAAGCGCTTTTTAAAAGGGCGCAAGAGTCTATTCCCGGGGGAGTTAACTCGCCGGTACGCGCGTTTAAGGCGGTGGGCGGGCAACCACTTTTCTTGAAATCGGCGAAAGGCGCTTCTCTTTTTGACGAAGACGGCAACCAGTACCTGGATATGATAAATTCTTGGGGACCTATGATTCTAGGTCACGCCCATGAAATTATTGAAAAAGCCGTGCGCGATGCCCTAGGAAGCTCCCTTTCTTTTGGTGCGCCCACTCGGCGCGAGGTTGAGATGGCTGAATTGATTGTTAGCATGATCCCCAGCGTAGAGAAAGTGCGCATGGTCAACTCCGGCACAGAGGCCACAATGAGCGCCATCCGGGTGGCTCGCGGCTTTACCGGAAGAGATAAAATCATAAAGTTTGAAGGCTGTTACCACGGCCACGGAGATTCCTTCTTGATTGCCGCGGGCAGCGGCGCCATTACCTTAGGCGTGCCCGACAGCCCCGGCGTTACCAAAGGGGTAGCCCAAGATACGCTCACCGCCCCTTTCAACGACTTGGCTGCTGTGCAAACGCTAGTTGATGCAAATCCTGGCCAAATTGCTTCCATTATATTAGAACCGGTGGCGGGCAACATGGGCTTGGTGCCGCCGGCGCAAGGTTTTTTAGAAGGTCTGCGCGCACTTTGTACCAAAGAAAACATCATCTTAATTTTTGACGAGGTCATGACCGGTTTCCGGTTGGCCCGTGGCGGTGCGCAAGAGCTGTATGGCGTAATGCCAGATTTGACGACGCTGGGTAAAATTATTGGCGGCGGCATGCCGGTGGGCGCGTACGGCGGCAAAAAGGAAATCATGAACGCAGTAGCGCCAGCCGGGCCGGTGTACCAAGCCGGTACGCTCTCGGGAAACCCAATTGCCATGGCGGCGGGGTTAGCGGCATTGGGCTACTTGAATGATCACCCTGATGTTTACCAACAACTTGAAGCAACCACCACCACGCTGGTAACCGGCACCAAGCAAAACCTAAAAAAGCTGGGGCTCTGGTATAGGGTTAACCAAGTGGGCTCCATGTTCAGTCTATTTTTCACGAATGACCCGGTAACGGATTTCGAAACGGCCAAATCTTCTGACTTAAGTTTATTTGGAAAGTATTTTCACGAGATGCTGCAGCGCGGAATATACTTGGCACCTTCTCAATTTGAAACGCTTTTTGTGTCCACTGCCATCACGCAAGATCTGGCGCAAACGTATCTTGCAGCCAACCTAGAAGCTCTGCAAGCGTTGAAAAAGTAATATTTGATTCGATAAAATCTTGCTAAAAAATAATTCTGTTTTCGGCCTGTTTTTCTAAAAACAGGCCGAAAACAGAATTCCTGCATGCGCAGACAGTGGCGGTAACCGGATTTTACGTGTACCTTGCATGCTC
This sequence comes from Cytophagales bacterium, assembly GCA_038241905.1. Taxonomy (GTDB): domain Bacteria; phylum Bacteroidota; class Bacteroidia; order Cytophagales; family Hymenobacteraceae; genus Nibribacter. The sequence continues at coordinate 3,959 of JBBSSO010000093.1, forward strand.
AACGCAAGCACATTTTTCGCATGATCCTCACCGACCGCCAAATTCTGGAAGAAATAGAGAAAGGCACCATTTTAATTGAGCCTTATGAGCGAGATTGCCTCGGCACTAATTCCTATGATGTGCACTTGGGTAAATACTTGGCTTTTTACAAAGACGAGGTTTTAGATGCCCGCAAACACAACCAGATTGACGTTTTTGAAATTCCGGAGGATGGCTACGTTCTGGAACCCGGCAGATTGTTCCTGGGCGTTACCCAAGAATACACCGAGACCCACGCCCACGTTCCGTTTCTAGAAGGCAAATCAAGCGTCGGGCGGTTAGGAATAGACATTCACGCCACCGCCGGAAAAGGCGACGTAGGTTTTTGCAATCACTGGACCTTAGAAATTTCCGTCAGCCAAAAAGTTCGGGTGTACCACAATATGCCAATTGGGCAGCTAATCTACTTTGTGGTAAACGGCGGCATTGAGAATTATTACAACCAGAAACCCAACGCAAAGTACAACACGCGGTCTATTTACCCGGTGGAATCTATGATGTGGAAAAACAAGTTTTAGTTATAAGAAGGTATTTATTATTCGGTACGTCAAATCTTAAACATTAAGAACTATTCTTCTTGCCTAGCAGAAAAAAATCAGCAGTAGAAGCAGAATTGGAGAAACAAAGTGGTATTTTAAAAATCGAATTGTCGAAGCAATCTTGTTTGGATTTTGTATTTAAAAACAAATTAAAAAGCTTAAAAACATGAAAAACCTCACCTTTATTACTGCCCTCTTTTTAGTATTGACCTCATGTAAGGAAGAAGAAGTAAAATCATATGATACTACAATGCGTGTGAATTATTATAGACAAACTTGCCAAGCAGTAGGTGAAATGAATTGCTATCTGGTGCAACAAGGCAATCAAATAGGAACTAGCGACTGGAGTCTTTTTTATAATGGGATAGAAGGCTTCCAGTATGAAGAAGGCTTTGTTTATACTTTGAAGGTAAGAGTGGAAAAAATAGAAAACCCGCCTGCGGACGGATCAAGCGGAAAATATACCCTTTTAAAAGTCATAACTAAGGAAAAGGTGTAGCTGACTAAGAAATACGTTTTTAGCCTGGTTTCAGGAAATAAAAACAAGAAAGGACGGACTTTAAAAAATTAAGTATTGACCGCGTACCTAAAGTTGTTTCAGAGTAATTTTCATTAAACAGTATAAAAGCATGCGGTCTTTTAAGAGAAAAAACTAGAACGAATAACAGCTAAACGCCAACATCGGCCGACGGCCATCACCGTTGTGTAGCTCAGTACGTTTTATACCAGCTCTATGTCTTCATCTAGATTTTCAAAAAAATTAATTTTAACACAATAATAGCTTAGCATTAAGGTTTTTACATAATACAGCTAAACAAACCTAACAGCTCGTTATCTCGTTTAAAATACGGTAACCCAACTTTTTCAATTATAAACTTGTTTTAGAAGAGATGGCACGACAATTGTATTTTAACTCTAAAACTAAAAAGACTATGAAAAATCTTGCATATACTTTGGCCCTAGTGTTCTTTACTTTTACGGCTTCCTTCGCCCAGCGGGCAGAGACCGCCGAACAAAAAGCTAACTCCCTTTCAGATAAAATGATCCGCGAATTGCAACTTAATAACTACCAGTCACGCAAAGTGCGGGAAATAAATCTGGAAAAAGCCAACCAAATGGTCATGTTTGAAACCAAGTTTTTGGGCAATAAAGAAGAATTGGAAAGATGTTTCATGGGTGTCTGCAAAGAGCGTGACCAAGAACTGGAAGGTTTGTTAAGCACAACGCAATACTCGCAATACTACAGCGTTCGTAAAAACTTGAACGCTTACGCCAAAGAGCTGACGTTTAAAGTGCAGAAAGACAACGCGAAGGTTGCTAAAACTTTAGTGGCTCAAGATGAAACCGATGCCAAACGTACTTTCCCTAAAACTGAAACAGCCGTACTTAAAGAAGCTGACAGTAAAAAGAAATAACAAACCTTTAGAATCACTAAAAAGGCCGCCCTTTAACGGGGCGGCCTTTTTTTGCTTATGCCTCTGGGTTTAGGGCGGCGTTGCGTTTTTGTTGTTCTTCTACGTGTTGCATTAATTCTTGACAAAGGCTTCGCATTTTCTCGGCCATCAGCTTGTCATTGGTAGCGGTTTCAATAGTCTGCGCCATCGCGCCGATGGTGTCTACACAAAAATATTTCATCTCGTCAGTCGGCATATCTTTCGTCCAAAGATCTATTTTCATGGTACCAGAATCATTGCGGTCCCAGAGGGAAATATTGATGGCTTTTGCAAAATGGATTTCGTCGCCGGCATCGGTAGCTTTCCAGCTGATAGCTTCGGGCACCCGCTGGTCATCTAGGGCAATGCTAAAGTGTATCTCAGATTTTTTCATGTGTTTCATGTTATTGAGCGCAAAAGAGCGCTGTTTTTCCAAACCACAAAGGTAAAGCGTTTTTCTATACCTTACCGTGTTGTGTGGGTTTAAACTTTTTTTGCGTTTTTTTTGCGTTTTAACTACTCAAAAGGTTTTAATAGAAATAGCCCCGACAAGAAAACTTATCGGGGCTATTTCTATTAAAATTATCGCTGCTTACACGTAGTTATTCAACATAACGGGCATAACCAGCATTAAGATATCTTCTTCCGCATCATTGTTAGAAGGAATTAAAAGGCCAGCGCGGTTAGGAGTAGAAAGCTCCAAGGTAATTTCGTCAGAATCCATGTTGCTGAGCATTTCTGTCAGAAATTTAGCGTTAAATCCAATTTCCATATCCTCGCCATCGTACTGGCAAGTAAGGCGTTCCGTGGCTTCGTTAGAGAAATCTAGATCCTCGGCAGAAATCTGGAGTTCGCTGCCCGTAATCCGCAATCTAACTTGGTGCGTGGTTTTATTTGAATAAATAGAAATGCGTTTTACCGAGCTCAGCAATTCATACCGGTCAATGGTCAGCTTGTTAGGATTTTGCGCCGGAATAACGTTCTCGTAATCTGGATA
>JBBSSO010000094.1:0-6922 GCA_038241905.1 Cytophagales bacterium
AGTTGGAAAAGCCACAGGCGCTCGTCTTTTTTAGAGACATTGCCTGATGTTTCACCATGAAAACAGATGATGAAAAGTTACATTCTGACTGCCTTGGCGCTAAGCGCGTCACTTATTTCCTTCTTATACGAGGCCCCCGAAGCCTCTAACACCTTCAAAGCAACCGACCTTCCCTCCTCGTCTGTTGCTCTTAATCCGCTGCTAACCGTAGCAGATTTCCCTAGCCCCACTCCCGCTGATTTAGCGAAAGAAGTCAAGGAAAACGACCTCACCTACAAAGACTCCCTTTTTTACAGCTACTACGCCCAATCTTTGGGTTTAAAGTTGGAGTACATAGAAGATAAAGAACTTCTAGAAACTGTCTCTGAGTGGATTGGCACCCCTTACCGCGCTGGCGGCACTTCTCGCCGGGGCGCAGATTGCTCCGGTTTCGTGACCCGCGTGTACAAAACAGTGTACGGCATTACTCTTAGCCGCAGTTCTCGGTCCATGTTTCATGATGTTGACCGCGTAGCCAAATCTGAGCTAGAAACCGGCGATTTGGTTGTCTTCCGCCGCGGGCCCGGCAAACCTATGTACCACGTGGGCATCTACCTCAACGACGGCAAGTTTAGTCACTCGGCCTCAAACGGCGGCGTTATGATCAACTCGCTTCGCTCTCCTTATTACAAAAAGAATTTCTACGCCGGCGGTCGCGCTATTTAGTCGTATTTATTTCAACTCAAACGCCTGCTCCTTCTTGTAAAGAGCAGGCGTTTGTGCGTTTAAGCTCCGCCAGAACGTCTGCTACTTCTTCATCAACCTAAAAAATTTACGTTAGCTCTTTGGGCTGTAAACTGTTTTAGGCCTGTTTTTCTAAAAACACGCCTAAAACACGTTAGATAAGGGGCTTGCGCGCTAACTATTTTCAAGGAAACAAGTATAGAGAAAGAGCCTCTTTTCTGGCTGGCTGCCCCTGCGCGTGGTATTTCAATACCCGCGCTTGCTCGCTCAGAAAGTTTGCGCAACTCATGCTATTTCTAACCACAAACACCTCATGGAAAACCAAAATAAAGACCACGTTTCAGAATCATCTTACTTTAAGCGCTTCGTTAAAAAAGCCGAGGGATACGTAAAACAACCCCTCCGGATAAAAGATTTGCTGAATGATGCCTACTCCAAGGCCAGTGAGCGCAAAGATTTTGGCACCATTGCCGGCGAGGTAATGGACAGCCTCGGCACCTTGTCACGGATGATTAAATCGGCGGTTTCTAAAGAATACCACGGCATCCCGAACAGCGTTCTGGTTATGGGCGTGGCCGTTATCATCTATTTCCTGTCTCCGATTGACCTAATTCCAGACTGGATTCCGGTGATAGGTCTCTTAGACGATGCCGCTCTTTTGGCTTGGTTTATGACCAGTATTAAAGATGAAATGGACCGCTTTCTGGACTGGGAAGCTACCTCACCCAAAAAAGGAGCTTCTGCTCAAACGGCTTCCGCTTCTGGAGTAGCCACCACGGTAGATTCGTCTTCTCAAACGCCTAAATACAGCCACCAAGAAGAAACCCAGCATGATTCTAACCAAGAATCTGCTTCTAATTCTCGCGGCAACATGCACGTGGGAAACAGCTCTTCTGGGCTGCAAGGCTCTACGGGCGGCGTAATTACCAACCAAACCGATAGCAAACCAGTGACCAATTTCAATACGGTAGAAGGAGCCCAAGATCAGCAAAAAGATAGTGCAGATACGCGCTCATCTGACCACAGCGGACACACCTCAACCACCGACAGTACCCGCGTACCCAGCTCCAACAACTCTGACCAAGACAACGGCGGCAACGTACGGTAAACGCTTTGCCGTTAGAGATTTGGCGTTAAATCTACAATCTCAAAAGAAAGCCCCAAGAAATTTTTCTTGGGGCTTTCTCTTTTTTATCCTAAACGGATGTAGTTGCTAACTCGCAATGCGTGCAATTCCCCTTCTCGGAGGGGCAGGGGTGGGTTTTTGCCCAGTTCAGCTTTTTTAGCACTAAAACCTTTCTAAAAACTTACCTTCAAAAACCGCCTCCCCATAAGTGTTTTTTTATGCGCGGTTTTTCGGCTCCGCCGATGGTATCTTTGTAAAAGAACTTGACAAAAACCCTGAACCCTCAAAAAACATGGAGCAAAAAAAACGCCTGAAGGCAACCACTGCCCCATTTGTAGAAAAGGAAGTGCCAGATATTGGAAGGGTGCAGTTTGTGCCCAGCGCCGCGGCTAAATACGTTAGAATTAGTATTAAACCCGGCCCGGTTGTAAATGTAACCGTGCCCAAGCGGGCCACGCTGGAGCAGGCGCTAACGTTTGTACAGGAGAAAGCTGGCTGGATTAAAAAACACTTGGCGTTGGTGCAACAACAAACCCAGAAAAAAACACTTTTCTCGCCGGAGCAGCCTTTTAGAACGCGCCATCTGCAGCTTTCTATGCAGCCGCATGCCTTGCCTACTTTGTCCAGCAATATTACAGACGGCTTTTTGCATGTGCGTTATCCGGAGGTAGTGGGTTGGGACCACCCCGAGGTGCAAGAATACACCAAAGCAGCTGTTGAGCAAACGCTACGGCTGGAGGCCAAGCGGTATTTGCCGCAGCAAGTAGCGCAATTAGCCCAGAAACACGGATTTACCTACAACAAAGTAGTCATTAAAAACGCCAAAACCCGCTGGGGAAGCTGCTCTTATGTCAACAACATTAACCTGAATTTGCACCTGCTGCGCCTGCCCGACCATTTGTGCGATTACGTCATTCTGCACGAGTTGGCCCACACCGTAGAGAAAAACCACGGCCCGCGTTTCTGGGCGCTGCTAGACAAAATTAGCGGAGATGCCCGCGGCCTAGACCGCCAATTGAAAGCGTATCGGCTGCAAGACTTTTAGTTTTCTGTTTTAGGGGTGTTTTTCTAAAAACAGGCCTAAAACAGAAAAGCTAGGCGAATGAAACATTCGGTTATTTTTTCATGTTTTTTTACCTTTCATCTCCCTGAACTTCTATTACTTAACGGCATCTGCCTGAAATCTTTTTACAAACATCTTCATCTTTCACGGAACTTATTCCAGAGGTCATAGGGGTATGGTTCGGTTTCTTTGTCCTTGGTATAGGCACGGCCACCACATCGGCTGAAAGGCCTTTGGAAAAAGACCAGACAATTTATCCCTACCTATATGATGACCGCACACGAACCAACCATCACCAAACAGGTTTTTAAAATTATCAGCAAAACGAAAGAGATTAAATCTTCCAGGCTGCGCGCATCTGCTAACCTCAGCAAAGAGTTTGGGTTTGATACCGTTGATGTGGTAGATATTATTCTGGAGGTAGAGAAAAGCTTTAAAATTGTTATTCCAGATGAAGTGCCCTTGAACACCGTCGGCGATTTTGTAAGTTACGTGTACACGCATTCCCTGCGCAAGGCCAGCTAAATTTTTAGGGCTTGTTTTTAAAATCCCATGCAAGACAAAGGAAAAATCCTTTGCCTTGCATGGGATTTTTCTGTTTTAGGCCTGTTTTTGCAAAAATAAGCCTAAAACAGAAACTATAGGATTTGCATTCTGATTGCCGCGCGCTTAATGCTACAAATGGGCTTAATTCTTATCTTTGCGCCATGCTAGCAGAGAACATTACACGGCAAACCCAAGAGGTAGAAGCTTTTGTTATAGAAAATAAAGAGCAACTAGAGGCTTTCCGGAACGCTTTTATTAGTAGAAAAGGGCAGATTGCAACCCTCTTTGACGAGATGAAAAGCGTGCCCGCCGAGCAGCGCAAGCAAGTAGGCCAAGACCTAAACCAGCTCAAGCAACTGGCCCAGCAGAAACTAACCGCCGCGCAGGAAAGCCTGGAGCAAAACGCCACGTCCAACGCCTTAGACGGGATGGATTTTACGTTGCCGCCGGTGCCCCACGCGCTGGGCACGCGCCATCCGCTTTCTAAAGTTAGGGAGGAGATTATCCGGATTTTTGAGCGCATTGGTTTTAACGTGTCCGAAGGTCCAGAAATGGAAGACGATTGGCACAACTTTTCGGCGTTGAATTTCCCGGAAAACCACCCCGCCCGCGACATGCAGGACACTTTTTTCCTGAGCAAAAACCCCGACATGCTGCTACGCACCCACACTTCTAGCGTGCAAGTGCGCGTAATGGAGCACCAGAAACCGCCCATCCGCACGTTGTCGCCGGGGCGCGTGTTCCGGAACGAAGCCATTTCTGCCCGCGCGCATTGCGTGTTTCACCAAGTAGAAGGCCTTTTTGTGGACCGAGGTGTGAGTTTTAAAGACCTGAAAGACACGCTTTATTACTTTGTGAAAGAGTTGTTTGGGCCAGAGACCCAGATTAGGTTCCGGCCGTCGTTTTTCCCGTTCACGGAGCCCAGCGCCGAGATTGACATAACCTGCCACATTTGCAAAGGCACGGGTTGCAACATTTGCAAGGGCAGCGGCTGGGTAGAAATTGGCGGCAGCGGCATGGTGGACCCGCAAGTGCTGGAAAATTGCGGCATTGACAGCCAAGAATTTTCGGGCTTTGCGTTCGGGATGGGCATTGAGCGCATTACCATGCTGAAATACCAAATAAAAGACCTCCGGCTATTCACCGAAAACGACGCCCGCTTTCTGCGTCAGTTTGAAGCCGTTTAGCTTTTTACAGAAGGAATTACCCAGTTTTTAGACGATGGAAATTTTTCTCTTGTTAGCCCGATAGCTATTCTTGGACGTAGTATGAAGAGATCTGTAATTTCTGTTTTCGGCCTGTTTTCTGAAAAACAGGCCGAAAACAGAAAAACTTCTTCCTCAAAATTTGCCTAAAATTCTATCGGCGGCACGCCGATAGTAGCGTTCTACCAATTACTTTGCTAAACCAACTCTAGAAACCATGACCTTGCCAGATATTAAAACCATTGCGGTGTTGGGGGCCGGCACCATGGGCCAGGGCATTGCGCAACTGTGCGCGCAGTCGGGTTTCAAGACGCTCTTGTATGACATTAACTCATCGGTGTTAGAAAAAGCCCGGCAAGAAACGGAGCAGTCCTTGGCCAAGTTGGTAACCAAAGGAAAATTTACGGAAGCCGAGCAAAGCCAGATTTTAGGCCGCATTACGTTTACGCCCGATGTGCTGCAACTCAGGGCCGAGCTAATTATTGAGGCCGTGGTGGAACGCTTAGAGGTAAAACACAGCATTTTGAACGAAGTGGCCCAGCAAAACCTGCCCAACACCATTCTGGCGTCTAACACGTCATCCATACCTATTACTAGAATTGCGGCCAAAGTAGAAGGCCCTGAGCGCGTGGTGGGGCTGCATTTCTTTAACCCGGCTACCATTATGAAACTGGTTGAGGTTATTTCTGGCGTGGCCACCGCTACAGAAGTAACTGAAGCCATGAAAAATTTGGCTCTAAAACTGGGCAAAACGCCGGTGCTGGCCCAAGATGCGCCTGGCTTTATTGTAAACCGGGTGGCCCGGCATTATTACGTAGAAAGTTTAAAGCTGCTGGAAGAAGGTGTAGCCAGCCACGAGAGCATTGACCGCTTGCTACAAGCCAGTGGTTTTAAGATGGGGCCCTTTCAACTGATGGATTTGATTGGCATTGACACCAATTTTTCTGTGACCACCGCTATGTTTGAAGCCTTTCACCAGGAGGCTAAATTTAGACCCAGCCGCTGGCAGCAGCAGAAAGTAGACGCCGGGCACTTGGGCCGTAAGACCGGGCAGGGCTTTTATACGTATCCATCAGCAGAAAAATAGGAGCGGTTTTAGGCCTGTTTTTCGGAAAAGAGGCCTAAAACAAAAAAATTACAATTCATTTTCAACTACTTACCATAAATAGAAAATTTTTACGCGCCAATGCTTGCATAATCCTGCGGGTGCCCTTACTTTTGCATCACTATTCACCGCTACGGCGGCGGATGTAAACTCCTCCTTAGCTCAGTTGGTTAGAGCACATGACTGTTAATCATGGGGTCCTTGGTTCGAGCCCAAGAGGGGGAGCATACAAGAAAGCCACTTACGAGATAAAACTTGTAAGTGGCTTTCTTTATTTTAAAACACTTTTGGTTATCCTTGGTTGTAGCAGCAGCCTGTTTAGCACTTGTTAAGACGCTCATTTTTGCCGCAAATGGCCATTTACCAGAACATCGGCATTTGGAAAGGTGAAACGGTCTAAAAACATAGCAACCATTTAAACCGCTTGGGGAATAATAAACGTACACAATACGTTACGCAAGCTGCTGTTTAGCCTTTTAAATCATTTCCATGGAGAATACTTTCGGATTGCCCATTATACCTAATAACGAAGAACAGAGACTGGCCAAACTGCGCACGCTCAACATCCTGAATACACATCAAGGCCAAAACTCCTTTAAACACGTAACAGAAATGGCGGTGCGCATGTTTAACATGCCCATTGCGCTGGTTAATTTTGTTGACAGTGACCAAGTTATTACCATGGCCAGCACGGGGCTAGAAAACCAAACACCGGTACCTAGGGGCATTAGCCTTTGCTCACTTGCTATCCTAAATAATGACGTAACCGTTTTTGAGAACGCCTTGGAGCAACCTTGCCTGTTGGCTAACCCGATGGTAACCGACTCTTTTGGCTTACGATTTTATGCTGCTGCGCCCCTCACCACCAGCGACGGCCACAACATTGGCGCACTTTGCATATTAGACAAAGAGCCGCGAGATTTTCCGGAATCGGAACAGAAAGTGCTGCAACATTTGGCCTCCATCATCATTGCCGATATTGAGAAAAGTGCAGGCTAAGCCCGTTTACCAAGTTAAAAGGCATTAGGAGCTTATTTTAATTGCAGGATTCAAGTGACAAATGCAACTTTCTGATGGAACATTTGATTAGGTGAATTATAGTTGAATCTTTTTCTTGGCCTGTTGTTGAGTTCCTCCTGGATATAGAGAACCTG
>JBBSSO010000095.1:0-6818 GCA_038241905.1 Cytophagales bacterium
CTACCAGTTAACTGGCAAACAAGACCGTGGCTCCAGTACACTCACCCAGCAATTGGCCCGCAACCTCTTCCGGACCCGCGACGATTTAAACGATGGCTTGCTGAGCGATGTGCGCGGCATTAGAATGGTTATTATCAAAACGAAGGAATGGATCATGTCCATCAAACTAGAGCGCTCTTATACCAAAAAAGAAATCGTGCTCATGTACCTGAACACCGTTGACTTTGGGAGCAATGCCTTCGGTATACAAGTGGCGGCCAAAACCTTCTTTAACAAAAACCCCAAAGACCTAACCTTGCCTGAATCTGCCACCCTGGTAGGCGTTTTAAAAGGCCCGTCTTTTTACAGCCCGGTTTCTAGGCCAGAACGGGCGGTCAGTCGCCGGAATACGGTGCTGAGCCAAATGTTGAAATACAATTTGATAGAAGAACCAGCGTACCTGGCCAGCAAAGAAGCTCCGCTCAAACTAGATTTCAACGTTGAGAACCAAAACAAAGGCTTGGCGCCTTACTTCCGGACAGAATTAGGGAAAGAGATTACCCGCTGGGCGAAGGAAAACGGATATGACTTATATTCTGACGGCTTAAAGATTTATACTACCATCAACGCTAAAATGCAGCAATACGCTGAACAGGCACTGGAGCAGCACATGGCCACCATGCAAAAAGAATTCTTTAAGCAATGGAAAGGCAAAAACCCTTGGATTGATGAAAAAGGCCGCGAAATCAAAGATTTCTTGAACATCCAAATTAAGCGCACGGCCCGTTACCGCAGCCTAGACGCGCAATATGACGGCAACGCAGATTCCATCAAATACCACCTGAACCAGAAAGTACCCATGAAAGTCTTTTCCTGGAAAGGGGAAATTGACACCCTCATGAGCCCCATGGATTCTCTGCGCTATTACAAACATTATTTGCAAGCCGGTTTTATGGCCATGGACCCGCTTACCGGCCACGTAAAAGCGTGGGTGGGTGGCACCAATTACAAATACTTTAAATACGATCACGTAAAACAGGGCGCGCGCCAGCCGGGCTCCACGTTTAAGCCGTTCGTGTACACCGCCGCCATTGAAGCGGGCTTTTCACCCTGTGACCAAGTGGTAGATGCCCCCGTAACCATCATCACGCCAGATGGCAAACCTTACACGCCCCAAAACAGTGACGGCAAATATTCTGGCAAGCGCTACACCCTCCGCGAAGCCTTGGCTTTGTCGGTGAACACCATTACCATGCACCTGATGAAAAATTTGGGTCCCGATGTGGTAGTAAGCACTGCCCAGCGTTTGGGCATTACCACCAAACTAGACCCCGTGGCTTCCTTGGGTTTAGGCTCTAGCGATGTTACTTTATATGACATGGTGGGGGCGTACGGCACTTTTGTAAACAAGGGCATTTGGACCCAACCGCAATACCTGCTCAGAATAGAAGATAAGAACGGCAATGTGCTCCAAGAATTTGCCACTAAAACGGTGGAAGCGCTGAGTGAAGAAACGGCCTACCTGATGGTGCACATGCTGCAAGGCTCCGCCGATACCCGGGGCGGCACTTCTTACTACGGGCTCCGTCATCGGTACGGGCTTAAAAATGAAATAGGCGGAAAAACAGGAACCACTTCTAATTACTCAGACGCGTGGTTTATGGGCATTACCCCAGACTTGGCCGCGGGCGTTTGGGTAGGCGCTGAAGACCGGAGCATTCACTTCCGGAGTGCGGCGTATGGCCAAGGCAATAAGTTGGCCATGCCTATTTACGCCATGTTTATGAAGAAAGTGTACGCCGATAAATCTTTGAACGTGTCTCAAGCGCCTTTCCCTAAGCCTGATCAGCCGCTTTCAAAGTCCATCAATTGTTCTCAAATGAATACCGGCCCCGCGCCCACTGATTCCGTACAACAAAATCAAACCCTAACCCTGCCCGGTAATATTAACCAGGACTTTTAAGGCAACTTTTGTATGGCGATTGAGGAAAACGCGAAGGAGCAGCTGAAGCATTTGCCCCATCGCCCTGGCATCTATAAATTTTATGATACGGAGGGCATTATTTACGTTGGCAAAGCCATTGATATCCGGAAACGGGTAAGCAGCTATTTTAACCGTTCTACCCAGCACAACCGTAAGACGCTAAGGCTAATCTCGCAAATCAAATGCGTTGAATTTACCATCGTAGACAATGAGTCTGATGCTTTTTTGCTAGAGAATAACCTTATTAAGGAGCATCAGCCCAAATACAACATCTTATTAAAAGATGGCAAGTCTTATCCTTATCTGTGCATTACCAGTGAGCGCTTTCCGCGGGTTTTAAGCACCCGCAATAAAATTAATGACGGGAGTAGGTACTTCGGGCCTTACCCCAGCGTAACGGGCATGTACGTGGTGCTAGAGCTTATCCGGACGTTGTACCCGCTCCGGACCTGTAGCTATAATTTAAGCCAGGCAAATATTGAGGCGGGCAAGTTTAAGGTTTGCTTAGAGTACCACATTGGTAATTGCAAAGGCCCTTGCGAGAATCTGTACGATGAGGCCACGTATAATACGCATATCCAGCAGATCCGGAATATTTTATCCGGAAACTTGGGCATCGCTAAAAATTATTTTAAAGAGCAAATGTCTTTGGCTGCCGCCGAGATGCAGTATGAACTGGCCCACCAATACAAGCAGAAACTAGATATGCTGGATGATTTCCAGTCTAAGTCTACCGTTGTCAGCCACACCCTCACCAACATTGATGTCTTTACCATCACCTCTAATGAAAAGTGCGCTTTCCTGAATTACCTGCGGGTTGTGAATGGCTCCGTGATTGCCACGCAATCTCTTGAAGTCCTTAAAAAACTGGACGAAAGCGACCAAGAAATTTTGGCGTCCATAATTATGCGCCTTCGGATGGAATATGAAAGTCTATCGAAAGAAATTCTAGTTAATATTGAGGAGCTGACCCTTCCGTTGGAAGGAATTACCATCTCCGTTCCTCAGATTGGGGACAAACGGAAACTGCTCAATCTCTCTCTCAAGAATGCTCTTTACCTGCGGAAGGAAAAAGAAAGCATGCAAGATAAAAGCAAAGACAGCAACGAGATCCGGATTCTGGAAACCATGAAGAAGGATTTGCGGCTCACGGAACTGCCCAAACACATTGAGTGCTTTGATAACTCTAACTTTCAGGGAGACAACCCGGTGGCCAGCATGGTGTGTTTCAGAAACGCGAAGCCTTCTAAAAAAGATTACCGCCATTATCATATAAAAACGGTGGTTGGCCCAGACGATTTCGCGTCTATGTATGAAGTTGTAACCCGCCGGTATAGAAGATTGCTAGATGAAGGTGCCTCCTTGCCGCAATTAGTCATTATTGACGGCGGTAAGGGACAACTAAGTATGGCGGTCAAAGCCTTGAGAGACCTGGGTATTTATGGGCAAGTGGCCATTGTGGGCATCGCGAAACGCTTGGAGGAAATCTTTTATCCCGGTGATTTCCTGCCACTTTACATCGATAAAAAATCTGAGGCCCTTAAACTCATCCAACGCCTCCGCAACGAAGCGCACCGTTTTGCCATTACGTTTCACCGCTCGCTCCGCGATGCCGGAACCCTTAAAACAGAACTGACTGAAGTTAAAGGGCTCGGCCCAGCCACGGCCCAAAAACTGTTAGGCAAATTTAAATCTGTAAAGAAAATTGCCGAATTAACCCAGTCAGAACTGGAGGCCGAGTTTGGTAAAAGCAAAGCGAACCTCTTGCTAAATCATTTCGCCCAACAAAAAGCGAGCTAGCTGTTTTAGGCCTGTTTTTCGAAAAACAGGCCTAAAACAGCTCTGAATTATTGCTGCTATCAATTCTGTTTTGGACTTTCTCTGGTTTGAAGGTTATCTTTTTAGACTTGTGGTAGGTAGTTTCTATTTCAATCTTTTGTTAAGCAGGCTACCTCCTTTTTGGAGGGTCTCGTCAGCTTCAGTGGTGCTTTGTTTCACGTAGTTAGTAGGCACGTACTTTTCTCTTGGGGTTCCATTTACGTGAAACAGCTTGGCTGTGGAAAGACGGTAACCAAAACTTTGATTTTTGAATGAAAAACCGTGCATCTCACCTGCTAACCTTTCCATCTCAGAACCAACAATTTCTGCTCTGTTTAAACCTTCAAAACCAATTGCTAGCCCTTCCCCCATGCTTCCGGTCCACCTACCTACCAGAATTACTAGTGGCTTTTTATATTGCGTTTTTCTTGGACTCACATATTCCATCCAGCTTCTTATAACCATTGGATTTCCATTATATTGTTCTGTTGTCCAATGCCTCTGAAAAGGTTTTGATTCATTAATAAATCGGCTCATAATTCCACGGGCAACGTAAGAATTTCCGCCATCTACCGTATTTCGTAAATCAATTATCAACCCTCTGGTAGTCAATAAACTATCAAGTGTCCTATCAAATTCATTTACGAGGTTGTTATTTCCTAATGAATTATTTATTCTAATTATTCCGATACCGTTATCTATGGTTGCGGTCAGAAGTTCAGACGTTTGTTTAAGTCTGAGTTTGTCTAAATCAAATTCAATCGTTTTTCCGTTAGCTAGTTTCAAGGTCAAAAGCCTTGGTTGATTATAACGACCAGCCAAAATTTTATTCACAATCCATTCCCTAACTATTGGAGAACTCTTATCATTGCAATGGGTTGGAAATTGCTCAATTATCTTATCAAAATCAACTCCGTTCATTTTTAGTAACTCCGCTCCAATTACATTTTGGTGGAGATTCTCTAGTTGAGTTTGCCATACATTTGTAATAATTGGTTTATGGCTTTCTAATGATGCATATATGGGCGAGAATAAACGAAATGACGAATTCCTGTTTGTGTTTAAAATCAGATGACTGTCATAGAATTCATACAAGAGATGTTCAAAAAAAAGTACAGTTTCCTCATCTGTCTTTAGGCTTGGAATTTGTTGTTCGTAATGCTCCCAGATGCAATTTAAATCAACATTTTTTTCTTGTTGGTAAATGTAATTTTGGGCTAAATTCGATAAAATTTGATTTAAGTCTTCTTTGATCTTCGTGTGGTCTATTGGCTTATCCTGTGGTTTAATCCAGAAAAGGTTTAGAAAAAGAATTAAAACTAGATTATTCATTTAATTATACTTGTTGATTTAAATTCTGGAGAACGGCTGGGCTAAAACAGCAGGAGCCTCCCAGATGCCGTTTATACAATGGCAGCTACAATTATTTTATATTATACCCTTGTATAAGTCCCATATAGGAAAACACATTTCATAGTCATTCCAAACAATGTCTCCGTACTCAAGGCTAAAGCTCTTGAATTTGTTCTTATCTATATACTTTTTGGTCATTGGATTCTTGGCATTTTTTAAGAATCTTTCAAAATCGACGGTCTGTTTGACCCCGTCGGAGAAGTCGAGTTTTATCTTATAACCTTCTAAATAAACAGCCTTGTCTATTGAAACTATCATAATTAATCAAACTTTTTAGTAATCACTTCCGATTTAACTTCTTTGTTGTATACGAAAAAGTCAACCCATTTCTGCACAATATCTTCTCTAAAATGCTCAACTAACTTTCTAAGTCTTTTTCATTTTTACTATCTAGAGGCTCTTTGCCTCTTACACCCGAAACTCTTACCTCTTTAAATTCTCCGTTCTCAAATACTATTTCTGCTTTGCTTTCCCGCCCTTGATACTTGCCATGGACGTGAATAGGCTCATGTTCATTTGAATAAAATAAGATGATTAATCCGAAATATTCGTAAAGCTTTGGCATAAGTAGTTTCTTTTAAATGGCATAAGCTGTTTTAGACCTATTGTTCTAAAAACACCCCGAAAACAGCTTTCCCTCTAATCTAAAGTAAGATTTTTTCAGATTACTATATTCAATAAAAAAGGGAAGCTTTTCAGCTTCCCTTTTTTATTGAATATGTATAAACTAGTAACTCCACAAGCTGTATTCAAATTCAATTAGTTCTTCCATGGCTTGCTGGGCGGCTAGAAGTCCTCCTCTGGTTCCATCAGAAATTGTTCTGCCAGAAGCGTTAGAAACCTTGGTAATGTAAGAACTAAACAACCATAAGTCAAAGGCATCGGCTAGATTCTTGTGCTGGGCGTTGTTCTGCTCATTAAACCAGATGGCTTCTTCTGGGTTGGCGCGGAAAAGTTTTGATAGGTCGCTGTACTTAAAAGAAGCAACAGGTTTCTCAAAACCTAAAGCGCCCATAAACTTAGCAGGCATGATAATGGTAACGGTTTGAATGTCATGATACAAACGAGATCTTTTTTTGTCAAAAATTACGTCTTCCTTCAATTCTAACTTATACAATTGGCTCGGGAATAATTCTCCCATGCTTTCCATCCCAACGCTACCAGAACCGCCTACCGCAGATCCTGCTACTTCAGAACCGTCATCTTCGTAAACTTCAACGGTAATGGTCTCACCGGTCCAATCATCTTTTTTCTGGATTCTTTTGGTTTTCCGAGCCGGCGCACCTGGTATTCCTTGCTCAGGCCCAATTACCCCAGATGGAGGCGTTAGGTTAGCAGAAAACTCAGCAGCAGTCATAGGAGTGGTCACAGAATCGCTGGTATAAGCCTGTAACTCACCTCTCTTCACGGCATCCACAATTATTTTTGAGATTTCATGCCCAGTAGAAAACATGGGCTGGTTTTGCTTTTCCCGCAGGTCAAGCGCGCGCCATATTGTTTTCTTGAACAATACATCAGAAGGTGGAATAGGGCGGGCAGAAGGGTTAGCCTCAGCCGAAGCCTGTTTCATTTGGTCTGCCGCAGCAGAACGCTGTTGTTCTGCTTGTTGCCGAGATAAGTCTTC
>JBBSSO010000096.1:0-6746 GCA_038241905.1 Cytophagales bacterium
AGGTACGGAAGCAGCGCCTGCGTATTGCGTTCATCCTGCAAAGTATAGATGGTGGTGAGGGTAGGGTCTGTAAATTTAGACGCCGTGCCCGAAGCGCTTTTCTGGCCCGGCTGGCTACAAGCAGCCATCATAAACAAGAAAATAGCGGCACTCCAAAGGTTGTTTTTCATAAGTTTCAATCGAAAGTCTAAGATACGGATTTTGTGCTGGAGCCGATGCCCAGTTTCTCGTTTTGACGCTTTCATCAGCCAAGTTTTAGCCGAGAGTTTTCCAACAATACGTCAAAGCAGGGATAACGCTTTGGCACCAAGGCAAGCCGCACGGTATTTTTACCAGTGAACCAACCCTTGGCGTCTGTTTTACGCCTATATTTTCAAAAACAGGCCTAAAACAGCTTTTCTTTTGCAGACCGATGCAAACTTTAAGACCTTTGTGTGTCCGTCCCCCACTTTATGCCTATAACCAAACCCAGCGTTTACACGGCGCAATTCTGGCTTTTGTGTCTGAGCTCGTTTCTGTTTTTCGCTAGCTTTAACATGCTTGTTCCGGAGTTGCCCAATTACCTCACGCTACTGGGCGGCGAAGAACACAAAGGCCTCATTGTGGGCCTCTTTTCTATTACAGCTTGTCTTTCAAGGCCGTTTAGCGGCAAACTAGCCGATACGTGGGGTCGCCTGCCGGTCATGTATTTGGGCGTAGCGGTGTGCGTGCTCTGCGGATTGCTGTACCCCATTTTTGCCACAGTAGCTGGCTTTTTGATGCTGCGGCTGTTACACGGGTTTTCTACCGGCTTTACGCCCACGGGCAATTCGGCTTACATAGCCGATGTGGTGCCATTGGAACGCCGCGGCGAAGCCATTGGTATTTTCGGGTTGACGGGCAGCTTGGGGATGGCGGTGGGTCCGGCGCTAGGCGGCGAAATGGGTAAATTTCTCTCTATTAACTACCTCTTTATTGGCTCAGCGGTATTAGCCACGCTGTCTATTGTGGTGCTTTCTGGCATGAAGGAAACCTTGCCCAATCCGCAAAAATTTAACCTCCGCATGCTCAAAATTGGTCGCCATGAGATTTTTGAGCCCAACGTAATGCCGCCCTTTATTGTGATGCTGCTCAATATTTTCTGTTTTGGAGCAGTGCTCACCCTCACTCCAGATTTTAGCGAACACCTTGAAATGGGCAATAAAGGGCTGTTTTTTACTTTTTTTACGCTTTCATCGCTGGGCATCCGGTTTTTGGCCGGCCGCGCTTCTGATAAATACGGTCGGGTAGGCGTGCTCAAACTTTCATCTTTGGTTCTAGTCGTTTCTATGATTACGCTGGCCACCGCTACTACTAAATTTCAGTTCTTAGCGGCAGCTGTTTTGTTTGGCGTTGGGTCGGGCATGAGTAGTCCTACGCTTTACGCTTGGTGCATTGACCTGAGCAACCCCAAGAACCGAGGCCGCGCCATGGCCACCATCTACATCGCTCTAGAAACGGGAATTGGCTTGGGCGCGTTTGTCTCCGGATGGTTGTACAGCAACGATGCCGCCACCTTGCCTTATCCGTTTTTTGCTGCTGCTTTTCTGTGTTTTCTGGCTTTTCTGTATTTGGTTTTTGGGAAGCATGAGAAATACAAATCACTGGAAACGGTTGCCTGATTTCTGTTTTAGGCCTGTTTTTGGAAAAAGAGGCCTAAAACGGGCTTAAGCGGCTGATGGTGGTTGGCTTGTGGTTTTGGCTGGGCCAGCGCTTTGGGCGAATGCGATTCGCCCTTACTGGAATTTCACGCACTAATGCGGTGTTTCCGCTGCTCTTCCGGAGTTCTACTCTATTTGCTCTTCCGGAGTTCTACTCCGGAAGCAACCTGCCAGGGAGTTCTACTCCCCCTCGTTAACCCTTGGTTTCCAAATAACACCAAAATCCTAAAGCTTTATAAATACCCCTTCGCTTGCAGTCTAAATAACTCGGCGTAGCGATCGCCTTTGGCGAGGAGTTCTTGGTGCGAGCCCATCTCTACAAACTGACCGTTTTCAATCACCAAAATCCTGTCGGCCATCCGGACGGTGGAGAAACGGTGGGAGATGAGCACGGCGGTTTTGCCTTTGGTCAGCTCCGCGAAGCGCTGAAAAACCTCATGCTCGGCGCGGGCATCTAGGGCGGCCGTGGGCTCGTCTAGAATGAGAAGCTGGGCATCGCGCATGTAGGCCCGGCCTAGGGCAATTTTCTGCCACTCGCCGCCAGATAAATCCACGCCTTTGTTAAAACGGCGGCCAATCACTTGGTCATATCCATCGGGCAACTTGGCGATGACGGAATCTGCCAGGCTTTGCTGGGCCGAGGTCTGGATGCGCGGCTGGTTTTCTTTTTCCTCAATGCGCCCAATGGCGATGTTGGTGCCGGCCGTCATCTGGAATCGGACGAAGTCCTGAAAAATAACGCCAATTTCGCGGCGTAAATCCGCGGGGTCATACTCGCGCAGGTCAACGCCATCGAGTAAAATACGGCCTTCGGTGGGGTCATAGAGGCGAGAAAGAAGTTTAACCAGCGTTGTTTTTCCGGCTCCATTTTCGCCGACCAAAGCCAGTTTTTCACCGGCGTGGAGAGTAAAGTTGAGGTTCCGGATGGCCCATTTCTCGGCGTTGCGGTACTTAAAGCCCACGTTTTCAAACGTAAAGCCCTGCCGGATGGGGTTAGGAAAAGGTGGGGCGTTGGTTTCGCGCTTAATGCGGGGTTTTAGGTGGAAGAAATCAAAGAAATCTTGCAGGTAAAGTGCGCCCTCAGCCACGCTGGTGAAGCGGTTGAGAACCGCTTCTAGGAGCGCCCGCATCCGCATAAATGACCCCGCCAAAAACGTAAGCTGACCTAGCGAAACCAGTCCTTGGGCCGTTTGCAGAATTAAATACACGTAGGCGCCGTAATAGCCAGCGCTGCCCACGGCTGCAAACACACTGCCCCATCCGGCGCGCCGGGTAGAAAGTTTCTTATTGTCGAGGTAAAAACGGGTAGAAAGCTCCCGAAACCGATCTACCAGAAACCCGGACAGCCCAAAAATTTTGACTTCTTTGGCGGTATCGTCAGACGCCCCGGTTTGGCGGAGGTAATCCAGCTCACGGCGTTCCGGCGTCCAGCCGTGCACCAGAGAATAGCTGCGTTCGTTGAAATGCGACTCGCCCAAAAAGGCCGGCAGCACCGCAATTAAAAGCAACAGCAACAGCCACGGGTTAAACGCCGCCAGCCCGACGGCCAGAAAAGCCATGGTGAGGGTATCTTGCATCTGGCCCAGCACTTGGCTCATGAGCACCGTGCGGCTCAGGGTTTGGCGGCGGGCGCGCTCCAGTTTGTCATAAAAGGCAGAATCTTCAAACTGATCTAGATCCAACGCCGAGGCGTGCTCCATCATCCGGATAGAAGATTGGTTGGCGAACAAATCGCCTAGGAGACCGTCAAGAAGCGCAATGCCCCGGTTCAGGATATCAGAAAGTAAAGCCAAGCCAAATTCTGCCGCAACCAAAGAGAGCAGGTAAGAGGTAGAGCCGCCTTCTGTTTGGGTAAGCCGCAGAACTTCGTCAATAATGAGCTGGCCAATGTAAAGAATGCCCAACGGAATACCGGCGCGCACTATCCGCAAAAGCACGTTGAGGAAAGCCATGCGCGGGTTGGTTTTCCAAATCATTTTCAGAAAAGGAGGCAAATGCCGAAGGGCGCCCACGCGCTGTTGCACAGAGAGGACAGGCTGCCCTTGCCGGGGCGGTTTCTGCCCGAAGAGATTTGACCAAAATGCCATAAATGCAAAGATACGCAAAGGTTCTAAGTACGGCAGAACAGCCGCCCTGCCAAAACCTTTCTGTTTTAGGCTTGTTTTTTGAAAAACAGGCCTAAAACAGAAAGGTTTAGCCGGTTGGTTACGTTTACTTTTATTAGTTTAGAGTAGAACAGGAAATTTCTCTCCGCTTTTAGCAGTAACATGATAGCTTTGCTGTTACCTTGCGCCCATATTTCACCATGGAGGAATCATTTTTACAACGCCTTTGGGGCCTACATCATCAAAACAAACTGCGCATTCCGGCTAGTTTGCTTTGCCAGTTTCTGAACCGGTTGCTGCGGTTGCTTTTTCCGCCGCTGGCGGAGAAAGCGTTTGCGAGTGCCGATGCCCTGCGGCAGGAAGCGCTTTTTTTGGAGCAGGAATTGGAAACTCTGCTAGCCGCCGTGCAGCACGCAGGTACGTTTTCGGCGAGCCAGACGGTGGCACATTTTATGCGGCGGTTGCCCTACCTGCATGAACAGTTAATTGCTGATGCCCATTTTATTTTGCAGGAAGACCCCGCTGCCCGCCACGTGGAAGAAGTGATGCAATCTTACCCCGGTTTCTACGCCATCGCGGGGTACCGCATTGCCCACGTACTTTACCAGCAAGGCGTGCCGCTACTGCCCAGAATCTTAACCGAGTACGCCCACGGCCGCACCGGCATTGACATTCACCCGGGCGCGCAAATTGATTTTCCGTTCTGCATTGACCACGGTACTGGCCTAGTAATTGGCGAAACCACCCAAATTGGCAAGTACGTAAAGGTGTACCAAGGCGTAACGTTGGGCGCGCTCAGCGTGACCAAGAATATGCAGAATATTAAACGTCACCCCACCTTAGAAGACCACGTTATTATTTACGCTGGAGCCACCATTTTGGGCGGAAATACCGTTATTGGTACGCACAGTATTATTGGTGGCAACGTGTGGCTTACCGAAAGCGTGCCGGCTTACTCCCGGGCTTACCATCGGGCCCAGATCAAAGTTAGCCGCTCAGAAACGCCACAAGACAGCTTGGATTTTTCTATTTGAGACACAAGACGCAAGATTTAAGACATAAGATTTTTTATCAGCAGATAAGTAAATTTGATTTTAGTTCGATTAAAAAGAGAGACAGTTTTTAACTTAAACATACTATGAGAGCAGATACCATTTTAAAGACCATCGGGCAGACGCCCACCGTTAGAATAAACCGAATTTTTGGGCCGGATGCTAACGTATTTATGAAATTGGAGCGCGCCAACCCCGCCGGCAGCATCAAAGACCGCATTGCGTTGGCTATGATTGAGGACGCGGAGCGGCGCGGAATCTTACAGCCAAACAGCCGCATAATTGAACCTACTTCTGGTAACACGGGCGTGGGTCTGGCCATGGTGGCCGCCGTAAAAGGCTATGCGCTTACGTTGGTCATGCCTGAGTCCATGTCCATTGAACGCCGCCGATTGATGACGGCCTACGGCGCGCAGTTGGAGCTAACACCGCGCGAGAAAGGCATGAAAGGCGCTATTGAACGCGCCCAAGAACTTGCCGCCGAAAACGGAAACGCCTGGATACCCATGCAGTTTGAGAACGAAGCCAACACCAAAGTACACGCTGAAACCACCGCCCAAGAAGTGCTGGCTGATTTCCCGGAGGGCCTTGATTATCTGATTACCGGCGTGGGAACCGGTGGGCACATCACGGCCCTCGGGCACGTGCTCAAAGAGAAATTCCCGAACCTGCAGGTGTTTGCCGTGGAGCCAGAATTGTCGCCGGTGTTGAGTGGTGGGCAGCCGGGTCCGCACCCCATTCAAGGGCTGGCGGCCGGTTTTATTCCCAAGATTATGGATACCTCCGTGCTAGATGGCGTGATTCAGGTGAGCCAGCAAGAATCGTTTGAATATACCCGTCGCGCGGCGCGCGAAGAAGGGATTTTTGTAGGTATTTCCTCTGGCGCCTCGTTGGCGGCCGTTGCTAAAAAACTTGCTGAGGTAGAAAAAGGTGCCCGTATTCTTACGTTCTGCTATGATACCGGCGAGCGCTATTTATCGGTAGAAGGATTGTTTGTGTAAGCGCTGCGCTGATGTAGCAAATAGGAAAGGTGTTTCTGATTTATCAGGAACGCCTTTTTCTGTTTTAGGGGTGTTTTTGGAAAAACAGGCCTAAAACAGAAAAATATAGAGTGATGTGTGCGGTGTACGTGATTCTGTGCGCCAGAGAATTTAGTTAGTGGATTAGAGCTTGTTTAAACTATTCAAAAAGGCTTGAAACTCTCCGGTGCTTTTTACGAGCAAAACAGAAGGGCAAACAAGCTCGATGTTTAATTTTACCCAAACAGATGCGCTATATCAGACTTATCCAGCTTCTTGAGTAAGCTGGTTTCGGTGCTGATGAGGTCACCAGCGATCGCTTGCTTTTTCTGTTGCAAATCCAGGATCTTCTCTTCAATAGAATCTTTGCAAATCATTTTGTAGGCGAATACTTTTTGCGTCTGCCCAATGCGGTGGGTTCGGTCTATGGCCTGTGCCTCTACGGCTGGGTTCCACCAGGGGTCTACCAGGTACACATATTCGGCTTGGGTGAGGTTGAGGCCGGTGCCGCCCGCTTTGAGCGAGATCAGGAATATACGGCAATCGTTGTCTAGCTGAAAACGGTTGACCTGCGCGGCGCGATCGGTGGTTTTGCCATCTAAGTAGGCGTAGGGTATGCCCAGTTTTTCAAGTTCGTCTTTTATAAGACTCAACATACCAATGAACTGCGAGAAAACCAGCATTTTGTGGTTTCCGGCGTTTTCCTTTATTTCTCGCACCAGTTCCTCCAACTTAGTAGACGCGCTGCCGAAACTGCCGTCCTTCTCATTCAGCAGGGCGGGCGAGTCACAAATCTGACGCAACTTCAGCAGACCTTCCAGAATTAGGAAGCCGCTGTTTTGCAGGCCTTCGGTTTCTATCTGCTTTAGAATTTGCTGCTGGTATTTCTTC
>JBBSSO010000097.1:0-6665 GCA_038241905.1 Cytophagales bacterium
CCCCTGCGGAATGCGGTGGGTTTATGCCCTGTTTTTTAAAAATTAGCCTTAAAACGATGTCAGAACCAACTGTTTTATACCAAGTCACTGAAGGCCTTGCCACCATCACCTTGCACCGCCCCGAAGTTTTCAACGCCTTTAACGACGCGCAAAGCTACGAACTTCAGGACGCTCTCAAAAAAGCCACCCGCGACGCTTCCGTGCGCGTAGTGATTTTAACCGGCGCTGGCCGCGCTTTCTGCTCTGGCCAAGACCTAAAAGCCATTGCGGGTGCCGAGAAACGCTCTCTTGCTGACAGCCTGCACCAGCGCTACAACCCCATCATCAAAGCCATGCGCGAGATGCCCAAGCCCATCATCTGCCGCCTAAACGGCGTAGCAGCCGGGGCGGGCTGTTCCCTAGCGCTAGCGTGCGACTACGTGGTGGCCAGCACCGAGGCTAGCCTGATTGAGGTTTTTGTAAACGTGGGTTTGGTGTTAGATTCTGGCTCTTCTTATTTCTTGCCTCGGTTGGTGGGCATGCGCAAAGCCTTTGAACTAAGTACGCTGGGCACCAAAGTTAAAGCTGATGAAGCCTTGCAACTGGGCTTAATCAATCAGGTAGTCGCGCCGGAAGAACTGGATAACGCCGTGCAGCAAATTGCGGAGCGCTACGCCAACGCTCCCACCAAGGCCATCGGGTTAATGAAGAAAATGCTAAATAAATCGTTTGAAAGTAGCCTAGACGAGATGCTAGAATACGAAGCTTATTGCCAAGAAATTGCCGGCTCCTCCTCCGATTACGAAGAGGGCGTGGCAGCCTTCAACCAGAAACGCAAACCCACGTTTACCGGTGAATAATTGGCGCTAAATGTGTGTTTATAAAATGTCCAGTTTTGGATAGAAGCCCGGCGTATTTTTGAAGCATTTTCAGTTAAATTTAACTGGCGTTTTAGGCCTGTTTTTTCAAAAACAGGCCTAAAACGCAAATCCCCACAGGCTAATACCGAAGACAAACCCTAAAAAGAAACCGGCGTACACTTGTTTGTAGGTGTGAGCACCCAAAGCCAGCCGGGCAGTAAGCACAGCCCCGCAAAGCGCGATGGCTAAAATTATAGGGTAAACCAGTACCGGTTCTGACAGCCAGCCGTGCAAAAGCCACAAAATGCCCAAGCTGCCGCCCAACCCCACGGCATGCGCACTAATTTTCCAGAATTGGTTTATAACCAGCGTTAAATACACCGTAGCCGTAATCAGGCCCATAACTACCGGAAAAATACGGTCAAAATACGGTTGTTTAAAGAATACCACGGTGGTGATGGTGTAGCAAGCCGCCGCCAGTAGAAAAGGCCAGCGCCGGTCTTCGCGGTCATGCAGGGTCATTGATTTTACTACCTGCGCCTGTCGCATGAGCATGGTGCCCAATGTTGGCAATAAAAAGGTGGTTAAGAATACCATCAGCAAGACATAGGGCCGCGCGTCCGCCGGAAAAGAAATCACTTCGGGGGGCAGATAAAATAGAATAAAGGCGAAGATATACGAGGGCAGCAGCAGCGGATGAAACACCATTGACAAACCCATCGCGAGGCGCGAATTCACGGATTTACGTAGAAATTAAAACGTGGAACGTTAGCAAAAGCAAGCCTCCAAACCTGGGTAAACATAGATGTACAGCGCTGCAAAACGGCCGAGCATAAAGCATTTTACAGTTCTTTGCGCAACCGCGCCACCGGTATATTCAGCTGCTCGCGGTATTTGGCCACGGTGCGGCGGGCAATGTTGTAGCCTTTTTCGTTGAGCATTTTCTCTATTTTATCATCAGAAAGAGGCTTGCGCTTGTTCTCAGCATCAATAATATTTTTCAAGATGGCCTTAACTTCGCGGCTGCTGGCGTCTTCGCCGGCGTCGGTGGCAATGCCTTCAGAGAAGAAGAATTTAAGCGGAATAATGCCAAACTCCGTTTGCACGCTTTTGCTGTTGGCCACGCGGCTAACGGTAGAAATGTCCATGCCAATGTCTTCGGCAATGTCTTTCAAAATCATGGGCCTGAGCTTGCTTTCATCGCCCTCCAGAAAAAACTCATATTGCCGTTTCATTAGGGCATCCATGGTCCGGAGCAGGGTGTTTTGCCGCTGTTTAATGGCATCTATAAACCACTTGGCGGCATCTAATTTCTGCTTGACAAACGTTACCGTTTCTTTTAGCTTTTTATCGGTTTTGGCGCTTTTATCATAAGCATCAAACATATCTGCGTAGGAGCGAGAAATGCGCAGGTCTGGAGCGTTGCGGGCGTTCAAAGAAAGTTGTAACTGCCCATCTTCATTCGCGATAATAAAGTCCGGGATCACGTATTGCACGCGGTTAGCGCCGCCCGTGCCGCCGGGCTTAGGGTTTAGTTTCAGAATTAGGTCAATGGCGGCTTTTAGCTCGTGGTCTTCTAACTCCAGTTTCTGCTGGATTTTAGCGTAATGCTTTTTGGTAAACTCGTCAAAAGTCTGCTCAAGAATTTGCTCGGCGGTTTCAATTACTTCATCAGAATCGCGGCGTTCTAGTTGCAGCAAAAGACATTCCTGCAAGTCGCGGGCGGCAATGCCGGGCGGGTCAAACGCCTGAATACGCCGCAACACGTTTTCAATCTCCTCAATGCTGGCCTCAATGTTCTGTGAGAAAGCCAAATCATTAGAAATAGCCTGTAAATCTCTTCTAATGTAGCCGTCTTGGTCAATAGAACCCACCAACTGCTCGCCAATAGAAACCTGCTTTTCGTCTAAGTTCAGGAAACCAAGTTGGTCCATTAACGCGTCTACCAGCGTACCGGTAAAGGCAATGGGCATGTCGCGGTCTTCTTGCTCACCGGGGCCATCGCCCTGCATTTTATAACCGGCTATTTCATCATCGTTGAGGTAATCTTGAATGTTCACCTCGTCATCATCGCGCCGAATTTCCTCTTCGGCAAAATCATCTTCGGTGTTGTCAAAATCATCTTCGCCCTCAGGCGTATCATCCTGCACGGGTTCATCGGCGGCATCGCCTTCCTCTAACGCCGGGTTCATCTCCAGTTCTTCCTTGATGCGGCCATCCAGTTCGGCGGTTGGCACTTGCAGCAACTTAATGAACTGAATCTGCTGGGGCGATAGTTTCTGGGATAAAAGCTGTTTTAAATCTAGTCTTTGCATAGGTAAAAGCACTGTTCCGGAAGCGCGGACCCGGCCAAAGTTATGGTTTTTTACTACTGCTTTACAAAAAAGGTTAAATGCCCTGCGGGCGATGCAACGCGTAGCCCCGAGCAAGACTCTACTTATAAACTAAATTATTTGCGGTTTGCTCCTTACTTTTGCAGTAAGAGTTTGTTTAAAATTTAGCTTTTTGCTGCAAATGTCTATAGAAAGAACCTGCCTTTGTCCTTTAATCACCTTAGTAACGATGCTACGAGGCTCAAAAACGACTTTGGCAGAACCTTACGCTAGCCATTTTCGCTAGCAAACCTAAAATTTAAACAAGCTCTAAGAGAATACGTGTTACTTGCTAGCAGATACGAGAAAGACCATGAAACGAACGAAAGTAAAAGCATTGCTGCAAACGGCGGCCAGCGGCCAAGAGGTGTTGGTAAAAGGTTGGGTGCGTACCAAGCGCGGCAATAAATACGTCACCTTTATTGCCGTGAATGACGGTTCTACCATCCAAAACTTACAAGTGGTGGCAGATATGACCGTGTTTACTGAAGATATGCTGCGCGATGTAGCCACCGGCGCCAGTGTGGCAGTGGTAGGCACGTTGGTGCAAAGCCAGGGCAAAGGACAGACCGTAGAAATACAAGCCACCAACATAGAAGTGCTAGGCACCGCCGACCCAGAAACGTACCCATTGCAGAAAAAAGGCCATTCTTTGGAGTTTCTGCGCGAGATTGCCCACCTGCGTCCTCGCACCAACACGTTTGGCGCAGTCTTGCGCGTGCGCCATGCCATGGCTTTTGCCGTGCATAATTACTTTAACGAGAAAGGATTTTTCTGCGTGCACACGCCCATTATCACGGCTTCTGACGCAGAAGGCGCCGGTGAGATGTTCCGGGTAACTACCTTAGACCCCGTTAACCCGCCTAAAACCCCATCCGGCACCACCGATTTCTCTCAAGATTTCTTTGGCCGTTCTGCTAACTTAACCGTGTCTGGTCAATTAGAAGGCGAAGTAGTGGCCATGGCTTTGGCTGAGATTTACACCTTTGGACCAACGTTCCGGGCCGAAAATTCTAACACCAGTCGTCATTTGGCTGAGTTCTGGATGATTGAACCCGAGATGGCTTTCTATGAGTTGGAAGACAACATGGACCTAGCCGAGGATTTCTTAAAATACTTGGTTCGCTACGCCTTGGAGCATTGCGCCGAGGACTTGGCGTTCTTGAACGAGATGTATGACAAAGAATTGCTGGCTCGCTTGCAGTTTGTGGTAGACCAAGATTTTCAACGTCTCACCTACACCGAAGCCGTAGAAATTCTGAAAGACGCCAAGCAAAAGTTTGAGTACAAAGTTGACTGGGGCACTGATCTGCAAAGCGAGCACGAGCGCTATTTGGTAGAAAAGCACTTCAAAAAACCCGTTATTCTAACTAATTACCCCAAAGACATTAAAAGTTTCTACATGAAACTAAACGAGGACGGCAAAACGGTGCGCGCCATGGACGTGCTGTTCCCGGGCATCGGCGAAATCATCGGCGGCAGCCAACGCGAAGAAAATTACGAGAAACTAGTCACCCGCATGCAAGAAATGGGCATTCCGGAGCAAGAGCTGTGGTGGTTCTTAGACACTCGCCGCTTCGGCACTGTGCCGCACAGCGGTTTTGGTTTGGGATTTGAGCGTTTGCTCTTGTTTGTGACCGGCATGGGCAACATTAGAGACGTAATTCCGTTCCCGCGCTTCCCTAAAAGCGCTGAGTTTTAACCGCGTATTTCGCAAGTCTGCCTGGTATTTAGAAAATAATTCTGTCTTGTAATTCATGCGGCTAGCGCCGATGAAGATGATAAACAGTTCCGCCCCGTTGCTCTTTGCAGCGGGGCGGAACTGTTTTCAGGCTGTTTTTCTAAAAGGAGGCCGAAAACCCGTTTGAAAGAATTTTATTATTTTTTATTACTTTTTTAAATTTAATTACATTTATAATAAATATTTTTCTATGTTTGCCGTAGAAGTATAACATTAATCTTTATAACTATGCTTAAACGTATTGCAATCCTAACCCTTATGCTGGCCTTTACCTTTACCGGTACGTATGCGCAATCTTCTAAAGAGAAGGAGAAAGCCCGCCAGGAAATTGCTAAGCAAAAAGCGGCTGCTAAGAAAGACGCTGACAAAGCCAAAGCACAAATAGCTAAAGAAAAGGCTACGGCCAAGAAACAAGCGCTAAAAGAAAAAGCTGCTGCCCAGAAACAAGCCGCCAAGCAAAAAGCCATCGACAAAAAACAACGCGATAAAGCTAAAGCGCAGGCCGCTAAAGAAAAAGAAAACCTTTACTACCAAGCCCTAGACGACAAATACGAGGCTGAGGAGCAAGCTTACCGCGAGAAAGAAAGACTAGCCAAAGAGAAAATGGCTGCTAAAAAACACGCTTTAAAAGAGGCCGCTAGAGAAAAACAAGCCGCTGCCAAACATAGCGCTAAAGAAAAGCAGGCCTCTGTTATGGCCAAAAACAAATAAAAACTAATACCAGTAAAAACTAACAACGTAGTTATAACAGCAAGAGCCGGCAATGCCGGCTCTTGCTGTTTCTGGCCTGTTTTTCTGAAATCAGGACAAAAACAGGTTGGACTGCTGGTACTATATTAACTTATCTGCGGAGCTAGAAAAGGGAAGCGGCGTTTCCGGCCTGTTTTTCGTAAAAGAGGGCAAAACTATCCTCGTTATGAAAAAAAGACTTTCCGTTAGCGTCAAAAAAAACAGGATTACCGCTAGCTTGCTTATGCTAAGTATTTTTGCCGCTACGCTTATATTGCCCGCTTGTAGCAGCACCAAAAGCCTACCCGCGGCGCAATCTACCGCTGAGTTTTACCAAAAATACCACAAGCAGAACGGCTTTAAAGGCATTAGTTTGCCCGTAGGTCTGGTAACGCGCTATTTATCTACCGACGCCGACTCTACCGTACAGGCTGCCTTAGCCAACATGACTTCTGTGCGGGTGCTTTCGTTTACGCCACAAGACCGTAAAGCGCAGCGCATGCTAGACCGCGGCCTGACGCAGGAACTAGACCATATTTTTCAGCAGGCTAGTTACGTGCCTTTGCCGCAGTTAGAAGAAGCTCCGCAAGCCTTGCAGTTCCGACTTCGGCAAGCCAATAATCAAGTGCAAGAAATTGTAGGCTATCGTAAAACGGGCAATTCTTTTTTAATGCTCCAAGTTAACGGCCGCTTCACGAGGCAGCAGGTAGAGCAACTGCTTAAAAAAGTTGATCCAGACGTATTAATCTCGCTGTTGTAATTATAGCATCTTACCATCGGGTAAAACCCAAAGCGCTGTTTTATAACTGGCGTCACTCAGCCAGAATAACCGAGGGCGGTTATTACAAAATCAAGGGAATGTAGCGTCGTTACACTGTAACGACGTGTCTCCATGAAACGAAAACGGTTCATCCAATATTAACCTGCCTGCCGTGCAAAAAGAAGTTTTCGTTGCAAATTAAGTTGTTGCTTGTTTGACGCATC
>JBBSSO010000098.1:0-6661 GCA_038241905.1 Cytophagales bacterium
AAAGCTTGCTACCTTTGCGGGTATGGAGGACACGTACCGGACCATCGTATCGCCGGTGGAGGGACTTTACAAAGAGAAAGGCAGCAAGTTTATTGCCAAGGCTTTTTCGGTTTCATCCGAGGAAGAAGTAAAGGAGATTCTACTTTCGTTGCGCAAAGAATATTTTGATGCCCGCCACCATTGCTACGCCTACCTGCTGGGCGCCAACCAAGCCACCTACCGCGCCAACGACGACGGCGAACCCAACCATTCTGCCGGAGACCCCATTCTAGGCCAGATCAGATCAGCGGGGCTCAGCAACGTGTTGGTGGTGGTTATTCGGTATTTTGGGGGCACTAAATTAGGAGTGGGCGGCCTCATTCATGCGTATAAAACGGCTACCGCCGATGCTTTATCGCAAGCCCAGATTGCGGAACGATACGAAACTGCTTTACTCACCATCGGCTTCCAATACGAGAAAATGAACGACGTTATGCGTCTGGTAAAAGACCTTGATTTGGCCATAAAAGCCCAAGATTTTCAATTAGAATGTTCCCTAACGCTGGAGGTACGCACTAGTTTGGCGGAACAGGTAACCGAGCAGTTTGAAAAACTTGGAACCGTGGTTGCCGAATTGTAAGATAGTTGGGCGACAACTGCGGGAGTTTAATCAGCTAAAATCCAGAAACTTTTTTTGCTGCATTGTCCGTATCTTCCCCGCCAAATCTTTGCCCGATTTCCTAAAACCTGACCCCTGCTGTCGCCGTTCCGTATGACCAACCTGCACAAGGCTCTAAGCAAAAGCACCCTAAAGAGAAAAGTAGGCCAGCGGCCCGGCACCATTTCAGTTCCAGAATCGGCCTTTGCCCCACAGTTCTTTCTCTTTTCCTACTCCGAAACCACTTTCCAGGAACAGCAATTTAATTCCTATAACCAGCTGCTAGCTGCTTTCCGGAAGCAGCCCGACGCCAAGCATTGGATTGACGTGCGCGGCTTCGCCGATATTGACGTGATGGAACGCATCACCACTGATTTCAACATCCATCCGCTGCAAATGGAAGATGTTTTGAACGAGTACCAGCGGCCCAAAGTAGAAGAAGAAAACGGCCGGCTGTTCATCGTTTCACGGATGGTAGATTTCACCGACCGCCATCAACTAGAAGACCGGCAATTATCGCTTTTTACGGGTCCCAACTACGTACTCACCCTGCAAAGCGACTACGTTGACTGCCTAGACGCCCTACGCGAGCGGCTCCGGATTGGCAAAGGCTCTATCCGGCGGCGGCCGGTTATGTACCTCACCTACGCCATCCTGGACATGGTTACGGATTATTATTTCCCGGCCATGGCCAAAATTGGCGACTACGCCGAGGAATTGGAAGACTGTCTTTTTCAAAACCCCAACAAAGCCCTGCTTAGCCAAATTCTTAACCTAAAGCGCGAGGTGGTAAAAGTGCGCCGCATTGTTTGGCCCGAGCGCGATAAAATCAACGAAATTCTCAGGATGGATGAAGAAACCATTCCGCCCGAGCTTAAAATTTACTTTAAAGACGTGTATGACCACTCCATCCAGCTAATGGATTTGGTGGACAATTACAAAGAAATTATCAGCAGCCTTTCAGATTTATACCTTTCCAACATGAGCCATCGGCTTAACGAGGTAATGAAAGTGCTCACCATCATCTCCACTATTTTTATTCCGCTGAGTTTTATTGTGGGTTTGTATGGCATGAATTTCTCGCGCGAAGATAAATACGGGCACCTTAATCCGCTAAACATGCCAGAACTTTACCATCCGTATGGGTACGTTATTTTGCTGGGCATTATGAGCCTAGTGGTGTGCGGCATGCTCTACTATTTTTACCGCAAAGGCTGGCTCACAGATCAAGATAAAAGGTGATTCCGGCCTGGTTTTCCAAAAACAGACTTAAAACAGGAAACTTAAGAAAGGAGTAATTTGGCCGGTCTTACCGGCTCTGCACAATGGTTTTTTGCACCACGCTGCCAGACGAAGAAAAAATAGTGAACTGGTTTTTTACTTCATTGAATTGTACGCCCAGCGGAAAAGCTGTGCTGATGGGGTCTTTGCCCATTGGTTGGGCCTGCACATCAAACAGGTACGCTTTTTTGGGCCCAGTTTCATGAATAACGTACAGTTTGCGGTCGCCCCCGAAGTGGAAATACTGCACCTCTTTGCGGGATGAAGTTACAAAACGGCGGTCTAAGAGCAGTTTTAAGTCTTGGCTGAACAGTGCCACCCGGCCCGGATCAGACCGCGCGATGATGTAAGATTTGCCGCTGGGCTCTGGCACCAATGTAAAAGAACTGCGGCGGTCTGGGCGCACCAATTGCTCGCGTTTGGTTACCTCGCCGGTAAGGTCAAACGTAATTACTTCGCCGCTGGCGGTAACCGCTGTAAAAGAAGACCTTCTATAAGACACGCCAATCCGGCCAAATACTTCAGAGGTCATTTTGGTATTCAGGTTAATCGGGAAACCGGGCAGGGCTTGGCCGCGCGGGTCAAACGCGTAAATAAATCCGTTTTCTAACACCATTAGCAGCACGTTGCGGCCATTTACTTTAAAGTGTTGGGGCGCGGCGGCCAAGCGGCTGTCTAAGCGTAGCGGCTCCCAACCGGGCTGCAGGTTGCCATCCATGTCCAAAATAAAAACGTTGCCCAGCGCGTCATCAACTACCAAACGGTAATCGGCATTTTTATCGTAGTCAAAAACAGTGAGCCGCTGTAGGCGGATGGTATCGCCGAGGTTAAACGGAAAGTTTTCCAGAGTTCTTCCGTTCCGGTCCAGACAGTGAATGCGCGTGGGCGTCGCGAAAAAATACGCCAACCGTTTGTCTGGGCCATACGGAAACTGCCGCACCGGCCCCACCACGGGCGCACCTACTGAATCTGTCCAATTTTGCCGGCCGCGTTCGGCGCTGATGGCGTGCAGCACAAACGCAGAATCTTGGACCACCAACTCGCTGCTTTTGTCAATGGCGTGCTGGGTCATGAAAGGCTTGGAAACTAGTTTGCTAGGGAGTTTAAACTGTTCAATCTGCCACAGGCCTTGCTCGGCTAAAACGGTTTTAACGCCAGACTCTTCTTGGTGCCGCAAAATAAGGCTGGTGTAAAATTGATCCTCAGCAGCGCTAAACTGGAAACTCAAATAAGTAAATTTTTTGATGATGAAACTGTTGGCTAGCAAGTTATTTCGGTTGGCCGGGTTCATAGACCGCACCAGCAAGTTCCAGGCGTTGGCGGTGTTTACAAAAAGCCCAAAGTTATCTTCTTGCTGTATTTCTTCCAGCACCGGCGCCATGGCCACCGTTTTGCTCCAGATTCTTCCGGCGCTAATATCATCTAGCAGGGTGCGCATGGTGGCTACGTCATCGGTAAATAGCATGTAATCTTGCACCGATGTGTAGTACGTTTGCTCAAACCCCCGGAACATATCGCCAAACAATTGCTGTGGTAATTCTTTGATGGTTAGGAGCCGGATGGTGTTGGCACCGTGTTTTTCCTGCGTCCCCGCCGACTGACCGGGCTGCATGCGGTTGAGCAGCGCCTGCGTGAGGCCCGGCTTTCCTGACTGCACAAACAAAATCTTCTCGGCGGGCGTGCGGGCGTCATGGGCTTCTAGGTAACAGAGAGCCAATTCGCCTTGAAACGTATTGGCCAGCGTGTCTAAAAAGGAAGCGTTTGGTTTGCCCGGCTGTTGCCGCAGCGCGCCCATTTGGTCTAAGCCCAAGTGCAGCAGTACCGCCGTTCTGGCGGGCACCAATGCTCTCAGCTTTAAGCTTTTGGGCTTGTGCCCCTTCATCCGGCTAAAAAGGGAACCTTCAATAGTTTCTGGGTTAGAGAAGCCGTTGAGAAAAAGGCGATTGTTTTGCAGTTTAAGCTCCAGCATGCTGTTGCGGCACAGGCTGCTCAGCAGGTTTACATCGTCTTGCAAACCATCTTTCAGAAACGTACCCAGCAGGTCTGGCAGGTGCTGGTAGTTAATAAAAACGTTGGCGTACACATCTGGCTGGCTCAGGTAATTGGTGTTTTTATAGTCTTTGGCCGGCGACTCCAGCTGGCCCCGGTTAATCTTTCTGACAATTTCCTCAACCAACACCGGGCTAGCACTGATAATGAGGTTGTTATGGTGGCTAAAAAAACTCAGGTTGCCAGCGTTGTCTTCAGAGCTAATGTCTGTAATCTGGAAACCCTGGTACTCCCGTATTTCCTGCTGGTATTTATCGGCTTTGCCGATGTTTTCTACCAACGTCCGGATATACCGGTGTTCGGCCACGGTATTTACGGGCACGTAGTACACTATCTCTTGCTCCGTGCGGCCCAACACGTGCAAAGACACCAGAATATTCTTTTTACTCACAAAATTACGCAGCGGCGATCGGCCCACGGTGAGGCTATCCAAAAACGTAAGTTGGTCTTGTAGGCGCAGCACGTACGGCATCTGAGACACGGTGGCCCAGAGGTCAGAACTTTGCAGGTGGTCTATAAATTTGGGGACGTTGTTGGTTTCGGCAATAAAAACGGCATCATCGGGCACTAAGGTCCAGAGGTTCACTTTCTGCCGACTCTCAGTCCATTTTGAAAAGCCATAGAAGCCCAGCACCACCAGCACTGCTACCCCGCACAACAGAAAAATGGTCTTTTTTGGCATCCTTAAAACTTGCCCCGCGCCAAGCACGAGAGATTCAGATTTTGAGCATATTTAACCTGCAACTTCTGCGCTGCAAATGACTAAGTAAGTATTTGCCTGTTCCTTTTCTTGGCCGGTAGCACTGCTACGCCGTTCAAAAAAGTGTGGGCAAAACCTAAACTAGTCACCATCGCCTGCCAAGGCGAAACTTAAACATGGACCTACAAAAATAACAGAAAAAGCTCCGGTTGGGCGTAATATACCATCAAATTAACGATAAAGCTTTGCGCTTGGCTGTCAACCGTTACTTTTACCTTTGTATTTTGGTGGTTCATCGGCACCGATGGGCGGCCCAAGAAAGTGGATTTTAGCCAGCTTATAATCTGTAAAAACCGAGCAGCCAGCGCGCTGCCTTAACTTTTGAAACCATGCGGGTAGTTATTCAACGGGTGGCGCGGGCGTCGGTCTCCATCGCGGCAAATGTGCACGGCCAAATTGAGCGGGGCCTGCTGGTGCTGGCGGGTTTTACGCCCACAGACACCACCGAGGACCTTGCCTGGACCGCCAAAAAAATAAGCCAGCTCCGCATTTTCTCTGACGAGGACGGCAAAATGAACCTGAGCGTGCAAGACGTGAGCGGCGGCATTTTACTCATCAGCCAGTTTACGCTTTTCGCGCAGACCAAGAAAGGCAACCGCCCATCCTACATCTCTGCGGCGCCTCCGGCGATGGCCATTCCGCTTTACCAGCAATTTCAAGAGCAGCTGGAGCAAGCTTTGGGCCAACCCATTGCTACGGGCGTTTTTGGCGCAGATATGCAAGTTAGCTTGCTGAACGATGGCCCCGTTACCATAATCATTGACTCCCAGAATCGCGAGTAAGGGCTTTTCTTAAGCCAATAAAATTCCAGTTTTGCCTTGTTTTCAGAAAAACAGGCCGAAAACCGTTACCTTCCGTTCTCAAAATCAGCGCAATATTTAAACCCCGTTTTCATGACGATAGATCAAGCCCAACAAGACGTAGACACCTGGATCAAGGAAGTGGGCGTGCGTTACTTCTCTGAACTAACCAACCTAGCCATTTTAACCGAGGAAGTGGGCGAAGTTGCCCGTATCATTGCCCGGCGCTACGGCGATCAATCTTTTAAAAAAAGCGATGAAGAAGTAGACCTCGGCACCGAAATGGCCGACGTTCTTTTTGTGTTGCTCACTTTGGCCAACCAGACGGGCGTTAACCTAACCGAGGCCTTCGCGAAGGGCATGGAAAAACGCACTCTCCGCGACAAAAACCGCCACCAGAACAACCCAAAACTGCGGTAAGCAAAAAGTCTGTTTTAGGCCTGTTTTCCGAAAAACAGGCCTAAAACAGACCTGAGACTTCAACTTTTACCGGCTGGCCTTCACTAGAAAATCGCCTTGCAAAACGGGAACTACATCGTAGGTATCTTCTTGGAGGCAGAATTCAATATCGGGCAAAATGTGGAGGCGTTCTAAGCGTTGCACGTGCGATGATTTGGCGAGAAAACCCAGCAAATTGGTGCGGTTGGAGGTGTACAAATGGTGGGCCGCCAGCGTCGCGTCATGGTTTAGGTCAAATCTGCCGGCCAGCCGATCAGCTAAGGCGCCGGCAAACAAAGTATCTTCCAGGTTAAAGATATTTTTCCAGCCCGCGCACACCACCACCACGTCTTTATTGGCTTTTACCAGATACTCGGCCACGGCGCTCACGTTGAGCATCGCTCCCACCAAAACTTCATCCGCGCTGCGCGACAAGTTGATGGCTTGCGTTCCGTTGGTGGTGGTAATGGCCAGAAAACGCCCTTTCACGCTGTCCTCTAAATAATGAAACGGCGAATTGCCCAAGTCAAATCCATCGGCCTTGACGCCATCGCGCTCCGCGGCCACCAAATAATTGCGGTCTTTGTAGGTCAGGCATTCTTGCAGCTCGCTCACGGGCACAATGTGCTCCACGCCGTTGGCCAGCGCCGTAACCATGCTAGAAGTAGCGCGCAGCACATCTACGGCCACGGCAAT
>JBBSSO010000099.1:0-6661 GCA_038241905.1 Cytophagales bacterium
CGGTAATATCGGCTTCAAAAAGCACGTTGCCCTCGTAACCAATTTGGCTTTCATAGAAAGCTCTTTTCTTTTTATCCGCTAGAATGCGCAACATATCAGCTCGGCGGCTGCGTTCTCGCTGCGGTACCGCGCCCGGCAAGTCAATTGCAGAGGTATTAGCCCGCTCAGAATACGGGAAAACGTGCAGGTAACTGATGGGCAATTCGTTTAAGAATTGATACGTTTCCAAAAAGTCATCCTCGGTTTCTCCCGGAAAACCCACAATTACGTCTACGCCGATGCAGGCGTGGGGCATGGCTTCTTTAATGCAAGCTACGCGTTGGGAGTACAACTCGCGCTTGTAGCGGCGGCGCATCAGTTTTAGAATTTTGTTACTCCCAGATTGCAGCGGCACGTGAAAATGAGGCATAAACCGCTTAGAACCAGCTACAAACCGAATAATATCTTCGCTTAAAAGATTGGGTTCAATAGAAGAAATCCGAAACCGGTTCACGTTTTCCACTAAATCCAACTGCTGAATAAGCTGGAAGAAGTTTTCTTTCCGCTCGCCTTCCTGTAAGCCAAAATCGCCGGTGTTTACGCCGGTAAGTACTATTTCTTTAACGCCAGATGCACCAATGGTCCGCGCCTCTTCCAGCACGCTGGTAATGGTATTGCTTCGGCTTTTACCGCGAGCCTGCGGAATAGTGCAAAACGTACACGAATAATCACAGCCGTCTTGCACTTTTAAAAACGTGCGCGTGCGGTCGCCGAAAGAATAAGCGTTCACAAAAGTATTCGCTTCTGACACCGGACTGGCGTGTACCAGCGGTTTGTCTTGCTTTACAAAACCTTCCAAAATATCTACCAACTGGAATTTCTCAGCAGCACCCAGCACCGCATGAACGCCCGGAATTTCAGAAATTTCTTTGGGTTTCAATTGAGCGTAACAGCCTACAATGGTCACAAAAGCATCGGGCGAATGCTTCAACGCTTCACGCACCACCTTGCGGCATTTTTTGTCGGCGTTTTCAGTAACCGAACACGTGTTAATCACGAAAATATCTGGGGTGTCCGTGAACTCGACCTTCTCAAAACCTCTTTCCTGAAAGATTCTGGACAGGGTAGAAGTCTCCGAAAAGTTGAGCTTACAGCCTAATGTATAAAACGCTACCTTTTTCATAATTAAGCCGCAAAGGTACAGATTTTCAGAATTTATAACTAGTCATCCTGCTCGTGTTCTCAGTTTGCGAGAGTTGGTGAAATTGATTTGCGTTTCAGAGCTTGTAAGCCTATTTTTCGAAAAACAGGCCTAAAACACAATAGCGTTTAATACCCTCTTTTACAAAATTTATTTCCGCAAAAAATCCGCGAAACTGGTTTGCATGTAGGCTTTGGCTTGTTCAATTTGGTGGTTGGTAATAGCAGAATCTTGGCGGGTGGGGCGCTTGGAAACGTTGTCAATGGCCACCGTTCCTTGAGGCGTTACCATCCCGAAACCATCGTTGAAAACATAAAAAGCAAAAGATTGCGCTTTGGGATCTAGGAGGTTTTTACTCCAGGCAAATTGCTGGTTTGGCAAGCCTAATTGTTGCAATAAAGTGGCTGCAATATCTGTTTGAGACCCTATGGTTTTGATAACCGTGTCTTTTACTGCCAACGCGCCGCCCAACAGCAACAGCGGAATTTTGAATTTAGAAGGCGCATCCACGGCATCGGCGCCGGGCATCATGTGGCCGTGGTCAGCGACCAGCACTACCAAAGTGGTGGCCCACCACGGTTGTTTTTTTGCATCCTTGATAAAATTACCCAAAGCCAAGTCTGTGTAATAAAACGAGTTCCGAAATTGCGATTCATTGTCGGTACCGGTGAACTTAGCGGGCATGGGCACATCATAAGGTTCGTGGCTGCTGAGCGTAAAAACAGTGCTAAAGAAAGGTGTTTTTTTGGTCTGATGTTCGGCCAAAACTCGCTCAAAAAGTAAATGATCATGCACACCCCATTTGGAATTATAAGACTCGCTGGGGAAGTCAGATTTCTCCACTAGATACTCAAAACCGCCATTAATGAGGTAAGATTTAAGATTGGCAAAGGCCAGCTCGCCGCCGTAATAATAGCTGGTAGCGTAACCGTTTTTCTTAAGTTCTGCGGCTAAATGGGGCAGCCGCTCGGTTTTCTTGGGGGTTTTTATAATGGAAGTGGTGGTTTGCACGGGGTAGCCACTTAACAAAGCCACCATGCCCTTTTCGCTTCTATCGCCGGAGGCGTAAATGTTGTTAAACAGCACTCCTTCTTTAGAAAGCGCGTTGAAATGAGGTGTTACGTTGGGCTCGCCGCCCAAGCTGCCAATGAATTTTGAGGTGTAACTCTCTAAGACAATAACCATTACGTTCGGTTTTTTAACCGATAGGATAGAAGCGATAGAATCTGATTTGTTTGCGTACAATTCCTGCACGAGAGCCTGCGCTTGGCTTTCAGGAAGGTAAACGTAAGGGTTTTTAGTGATGTGATTTTTTTTGATGATGGAGTGCATCACATTCCAAGGAACGTTAACGGCGGCGTGATTCGCAAAGGTTTTCTGAGAGAAATATACATCGCTTTGGTTTAAAGGAATTTGCTGCCAACCTCCTCTAATGGGCAAAATAAGCAAGGCAATCAGAAATAAACCAAGCAGCAGTCCTAAACCAATATTCTTACTGCGGTTCTGGGAAGATATAGTCCAAGCTGGTCGGGTAATCCGGTAAATTCCGTACCCTAAACCTATCACCAATAAAAAACATAGGAGAAGAACGCCAATGGGAGCAGAACTGGTAGAAGCCAGCATCTCGGCGGGGGTGTTCAAATATTGCAGCGGCGTGGCGTCTAACCGGTAACCCCAAGCGGCATATAGTTCTAGATCTGAAGTAATTAGAAAACCCAAAATCACCAGCAACACTAAGGAGTAGCCAGCAACAATTTTAAGAAAAACGGGCTTCCGAAACGCCGTCTCGTTGAGGAAAAGCAGAAAAGGAATCACGCTAAGATAGGCGGCAAAAGATACATCCATCCGGAGGCCGTACCAAACAACTTTCAGAATCTCAGCGCCGCTTAAAAGCGCGGTCTTTTCAGAATGGTAGCCTAAAAATAAAAGCCGACACAGCAAGAAGAAAAAAGTCCAGCCTAGAAAATAGGCCACAGCCCGGAGAAGTATGTGTTTCACAAGACAAATATACGGGTAAATCTAAATGCGTTGGAATAAACCGAGGGTATGAATTTTAGAGTGTGTTTCTTTTAAAGAATCATCTTTAGGCGATTTACACCTGTTGGCTGAAGGGGGTTCATGCGTAAATCACTATTTATCTTGGAAAAGTAGTTAAAAAAAGAAGGTGTTGTAATTGGGTACGTAAAATTTAGACTTAAATTTGAGTCCTTGAACTTTCCACCTTTTCTACTACATGGCTATTCTTCGTTTTAAGGCGCTTGGGTTGGTTAACCACCGGCAACCCGTCAAAGTCACTCCTCCTTCAGACAAAATTTCTGACTATTACGGCTGCAACGTGTTTGGCTTGGAAGCCATGCGTTCTACGCTTTCCGGCGATTATTTTAAAAAGGTAAAAGCGGCCGTAAAAGAGGGCAAAAAAGTAGATCGGCACTTGGCCGAGGCAGTGGCTGCAGCCATGAAAACCTGGGCTATCAGCAAGGGAGCCACGCATTACACGCACTGGTTTCAACCGTTAACCGGTGAAACCGCCGAGAAACATGATTCTTTCTTTGACTTGGCTTCTGACGGCACAGCCATTGAAAGTTTTAAGGGCAGCGCCTTGGTTCAGCAAGAGCCTGATGCGTCTTCTTTCCCTAACGGAGGCATCAGAAACACCTTTGAAGCCCGCGGTTACACCGCTTGGGACCCCACGTCGCCTGCTTTTATCATTGAGCACGCTGGGGCAAAAACGCTGTGCGTTCCCACCATTTTTGTATCATACACCGGCGAAGCCCTAGATTACAAGGCGCCACTTTTGAAAAGTTTAGCTCTGCTAGAAAATGCAGCCTTAGAAGTTTGCCATTATTTCGATAAAGACGTTACCAAAATAACCACCACGCTGGGCATTGAGCAGGAATATTTTTTGGTGGACAAAGCCCTTTATGATGCTCGCCCTGACTTGGTGATGAGTGGTAGAACGGTTTTTGGGCATGAGCCCGCTAAAGGCCAGCAGATGGAAGACCATTATTTTGCGGCTATTCCGTCAAGGGTTTTTGCTTTTATGGTAGACTTTGAAATTGAAGCCCACCGCTTGGGAATTCCTATCCGGACCCGCCACAACGAAGTAGCTCCAAACCAATTTGAATGCGCGCCCACGTTTGAAGAAGCTAACTTAGCCATCGACCATAATCAGTTATTAATGGACGTGATGGGCAACGTGGCCGAAAAGCATAACTTTAAAGTATTGTTTCATGAAAAACCCTTTAAAGGCGTAAACGGCAGCGGGAAACACAACAACTGGGCCTTAAGCACAGATACCGGCGTTAACCTTTTGGCTCCTGGCCGCCGGCCGAAGGAAAACTTGCAGTTCCTGGCTTTTTTCGTCACTACTATTAAAGCCGTACATCAATACGCAGATTTATTGCGCGCCAGCATAGCCTCGGCCAGCAACGACCACCGCTTGGGTGCCAACGAAGCGCCGCCAGCTATTATGTCGGTTTTTGTGGGCACTAAATTAACCGAGATTCTAGAAGAGTTGGAGCGCACTGCCAAACTTCCTTTAGACAAAGGTGATAATGTGTATTTAAAACTGGGTATCGACAAGATTCCAGAAATTCTGTTGGATAACACAGACCGCAACCGCACGTCGCCGTTCGCTTTTACGGGCAATAAATTTGAGTTTAGGGCGGTAGGTTCTTCTGCTAATTGCTCAAATTCCATTATTACGTTGAACACCATTGTGGCGCATCAACTTATTGAGTTTAGAAAGGGTGTGGACGCCCTCATCGCCGGAGGCAAAAAGAAAGAAGTAGCCATTATTGACGTACTACGCGAGTATGTAATTTCTTCTAAAGCCATCCGGTTTGAAGGAAACGGATATTCTAAAGAGTGGGAAGATGAGGCCGAGGAACTGGGATTAAGCAACATCCGGAAGACGCCGCAGGCTCTGGATAAAATGGTGGATGAGCACGCCGAAGCCCTTTTTACCCAGCACGGCATCTTCAATAAGCGCGAACTACACGCTCGCCATGAAATTTTGCTAGAAGATTATACCAAGCGCGTTCAAATTGAAGCCCGCGTAATGGGCGACTTGGCCATGAACCACATTATTCCGACCGCCATTTCTTACCAGACTAAATTGCTGCAAAACATAAAAGGCCTGAGAGATATTGGGTTGGAGGACGATGAATACACTAAGACCACGATAGACACGGTAAAAGCTATTTCTAGGCACCTGACCATTATTAAAACCAACGTTGATGCGATGGTGGAGAAGCGGAAAATAGCCAACAAAATAGAAGACACCC
Source organism: Cytophagales bacterium (assembly GCA_038241905.1). Classification (GTDB taxonomy): domain Bacteria; phylum Bacteroidota; class Bacteroidia; order Cytophagales; family Hymenobacteraceae; genus Nibribacter. The sequence goes on from JBBSSO010000099.1 coordinate 5,467, forward strand.
GTGACCGCGCCATTATGTACACCGATGAAGTGCTTACATTTTTTGACACGATCCGGTACAGCGTTGATAAATTAGAATTGATTATTGACAACGAAGAATGGCCGTTGGTGAAATACCGCGAGATGATGTTCCGCCATTAAAATTAAAGCATAAAAACCCAAAAGCCTCTGCAATTGCAGAGGCTTTTGGGTTTTTATGAAATTGAGGTGCTGTTTTCGGCCTGTTTTTTGAAAAACACTACAAAAACAGCGTCTGGTCTTTTTCGGGCCGAGTAGGGCGGAGGTTATTTTTTATGTCCTGAAATTTTTGTTTCACTTTCTGGCTAGTTGGCAAGTGCTGTTTCCAGGTTTGCTCTTGCCACCAATTGGCGGCACTTTCGTTTTTTTGAACCTGCTCATACACCCGCTTTAAGACAAATGGGAGCAAAAGAACCGCAATATTGCTGGCCAGCGCGCTCCTTATGCCCAAATGAAGAATCAATCTTAACAGCACCATCTCTTTAAGCTGCGCAAACAAAAAGCCGGGAGCCTTCTCTTTGACTTGTCCTTTCAACACCTGGAGGGCTTGTTGCTGATTGCCGGAAGCTATTTCGCGCTGAAACCAGGTTTCTACCGTTGTCCGGACTACGTTTACCGCCGCCGGAATTTGAGAAACCGTCAGCCCGGCTTGATGTAACAAACGGGCCGCGTAAGCATGGCTTCTCTGAAGAAAGGGAAAGGGCATGGCTGAAAGTGAAAAGGTTTCTTTTCGCAACGAAATTCTGTCAAAATAAGTTTTCCTAAAAATAACGCAAGCCGATAAAACAAAAGCTTCTGATGTGGGCTTTAATAATACCAAGCAACGAGCAAACTGGGCTTTGTTTATCTTTCTGAACTATTATCCTTGGCTGTTTTAAGCCTGTTTTCTGAAAAACAGGCCTAAAACAACTTGCTTCTTCTGTATCGTTCTAAAATTATAAAGACTCTACATTTGTATAGCAAGCAGACGCACCTCTTAGATCTTTTTTAAAGGGCCAAAAAGGTGTTACTTTTACAAATCCAATACCCCGCATTTTTTCTGCAATATAATGCAGGAAGTTATGGAAAATAATCTCCTATGAGCTTAGCACCTACTGCTTTAGGCGGAATTTACTGCCCCAGCCTAACCGAATATACCCGCCGACTTACTCGTGAGGTAAGTATTGGTGATTTGCCCA
>JBBSSO010000100.1:0-6541 GCA_038241905.1 Cytophagales bacterium
AGCGGCCGGAACAACTGGTCTGCTTTGTTGGGCGGCATTGGCAGCGGCACTTTGGGCGTTTCCACCTTTGGGCACTTCAATGCGCTTGCGTTTTTTCTTATCTCCACCGGCTGCGCCGGGTTGGTTGCCTCTGCGGCGCTCGTCAGAGGAGGCAACGGGCTTACCGCCTTTTCCTCGTCCGCCGCTAGCTGGCAGTTCAATTTTACCCAGCACGGTTAAGCCTTTCAGCTGATCGGCCTGGGCTTTAATGGTTTCTTTGGGCTCTTCGGGAGTTGTAGTTTCCGGAGAAGTAGTGTCAGGAGTGGCGGCAGCTGGGGCAGCTGCTGCCGGAGCTGCTGTAGTTTTTGCAGCAGCCGGAGCAGCGGCTGGAGAAACTGGTGCGGCCGAAGCTTGCGAAGCAGCTGGTGCAGCCGGAGCCGTTGGTGCTTTGGGAGTAACTGGCGCTTTTGGAGCAACAGGTTTAGCAGGCGCAGCCGGCTTCTCAGCTTTTGGTGCTTCCGGGGCTGGAGCTTTCGCAACCGGAGTTTCAGGCTGCGGTGCTGGAACAGGTGCGGCGGGGGCAACTGGTTTCTCTTGCTCTTTGGCCACAGGGGCGGCTGGAGCGGGCGTTACTGGAGCCGGGACCGGAGCTTCTTCTTTTTTGGCTTCTGGAGCCGGAGCAGCAATGGGTTCTGCAGGCTTAGGGGCAGCTACTGGTGCGTCGGCAGCCGGTGCTGATGCAGGAGCAGGAGCAGGCTTAGACGGCACAGGCCGGTTTTTAGAATCCAGTTCAATTTTGCCAAGCACTTTAATGCCGGGCAAAGCCGTTGGCTGAGGTGCGGCCGCTGGTTCTGGCGCAACCGGGGCAGGGTCCACTGGCTTCGGGGCTTCGGGCTGCGGTCTTACCTGGTTGGATTTGATTAGCATTTCCGGCTCCGGGTCTGCCTGTTTCTTGGGCTCCGGACGATCGGTTTCGCCTAACTTCTTGCCCGGCAGGTCTAAATCCGCGGCCTCGGCCTTGGCCTGAATAGACGACGCAAACTCTTTCGACAGCATATTGAACTGCTCCGGGGTAACTTTTGAAGTAGGTTTATTCTCGACATCAACGCCCTTTTTCTCCAGAAATTCCACCACGGTGGAAGTACTGATGTTTAAGGTGGTTGCTACCTGTTTAAGCCTCATCGCTCTTTCTTCTGACATGTTCAAAAATGCTGTTATTGTATTACTGTTTTGGTTACTCAATCTGTACTAGACGTGAAGGAGGGGTGGCCTTGGCGGATTCGCGTTTTTGACCTAATTCCCGAAAAAGAGGCCGAAAACGGCACCCCTCCTTCTAGTTAGATCAAATAACCCGGCACGGTAAGCGCCCCACTACACACTTTCTTCTGAATCGAACTCCTGACGAATGATGTTGAGCAATTCCTCCACGGTCTCTTCTTCAAGCTCCGTGCGGCGCACCAAATCTTCCTTACTTACGGCCATAACGCTACGAGCCGTGTCTAGGCCAATGCGTTTTAGCTCTTCAATTACCCAGGCGTCAATTTCATCAGAGAACTCAGTTAGGTCAATGTCTTCTTCAAATCCTTCAGACTCTCTAAACACATCAATCTCCAAGCCCACTAACTTACTGGCCAGTTTAATGTTCTGCCCGCCTTTCCCGATGGCCAATGACACTTGGTCTGGCTTTAGGAAAACAGATACGCGGCCAGTTTCTTCGTTTATTTTAATGCTTCCAATCTTAGCCGGGCTTAGCGCCCGCTGAATGTAAAGCTCCATGTTATCTGTGTAATTGATAACATCTATGTTCTCGTTTTCTAACTCCCGCACAATGGTGTGGATGCGCGAGCCTTTCATGCCCACGCAAGCACCAACCGGGTCAATACGGTCATCATAAGACTCTACGGCCACTTTGGCGCGCTCGCCTGGTTCGCGCACAATCTTTTTAATGGTAATAAGGCCGTCAAAGATCTCTGGTACCTCGTTTTCAAACAGGCGCTCCAGAAACTGCGGCGAGGTACGGGAAAGAACAATTTTAGGGTTGCCGTTGATGATTTCTACGCGCTGTACTACCGCGCGTATCACATCTCCTTTGCGGTAACGGTCTTTAGGTATCTGCTCAGATTTAGGAATCAAGAGCTCATTGTCTTCAGAATCAAGAATAAGCACTTCGCGGTTCCATACTTGATACACCTCGCCAGAGATAATCTCTCCAACCTGGTCTTTGTATTTCTGATACAGCAAGTCTTTCTCCAAGTCTTTTACGCGCTGAATGAGCGTCTGACGAGCAGTTAACACGGCGCGGCGACCAAAGTCTTCTAGCTTAATGAGCTCACTTACTTCTTCGCCAACCTCAAAATCTGGTTCAATTTTGCGGGCTTCAGAAAGGCTTATTTTGTCATCATCCCAGATATCTTCAGAGTTATCATCTACAATCTCGCGGTTGCGCCAAATTTCTAAGTCGCCTTTCTCTACGTTCAGGATGATGTCAAAATTCTCATCAGATGTCCATTTCTTACGAATCATGGTCCGGAACACGTCCTCCAGGATACGCATCATGGTAGGGCGGTCAATGTTCTTGAACTTCGCGAACTCCGCAAACGACTCGATTAATATTGAACTATCCATTTCTTTTCTTATTTAAAAGAGATTACGATCTGCGCCTTCTCAATGTCTAGGTAAGCAACTTTTACAGGTTCCTGCAAAGACACTTTATGTTTCTGTTTTACTTCTTCGGCAAATAAAATTCCGTCGTCTACTACTTCTTGCAACACGCCAACTTTTTCTACGCCACCAGCCAACGTTATTTTAATGTTGCGGCCTGCGTTTTTGGCGTACTGGCGCGCTTCGGTAAGCGGATAATCTACGCCCGGAGAGGACACTTCAATTGAATATTCTAACTCTTCGCCGTACGTTTCTTCAATTTTTTTGGACACCCGGCGGCTAATTTTGGCGCACTGCTGGATGGTAATGCCTTCATCGCCATCGGCTAAGATAGTTACTTTGGGCCGTACTGGCGTGTCTGACACGTTCACCGACACCAAAAACAGGTCTGTTTCCGGCAACGCTTCTTGCGCAAAATCTGCTATTATTTTCTGATCTAAGGCCATTCTCCAAGCTGGATGAGAAATAAAAAGGGGGACGTTCACGTCCCCTCCATTTCACTTTAATCGCACAAATGTACAGATAAATAAGCTGCAACACAAGCAAAAGCCTATGTTAGGCGTTTTAAGTTCTTGTCGCTCTTAAATTTAATGAATTTTTCTTTCTACGATGGTAATGGATGACTTGTTTTAGGCCTGTTTTTCTAAAAACAGGCCTAAAACAGAAACAAGGAAATTCTCGATTGTATGGACAGGACTTGGCCTGTCCTTTGCGGTTGCTAACCCAGCCAAGGAATAACCGAGAGAATGCTTTTGCGGGCTCAAGCGTTTTTTCCGTGTTCTGCTGGAGTTGCTGGTTGGGCCACCGTATTGGACAGGTCGAGCCCTGTCCGTACAATCAGGAATCGTAATTCGGGAATGCGGGAATCCATTCCCGGAAAGAATGGGTTTTAAATGGTAGCTGTTTTAGGCTTGTTTTTGGAAAAACAGGCCTAAAACAGCCGTTAAGAGAATAACCGAAACACTATAAACGCAGAAACATACGCCAAACCGGTCATGTAGATGAGTTGCAGGATGGGCCATTTCCAGCCTTTGGTTTCGCGGTAAACCACGGCAATGGTGCTCATGCACTGCATGGCGAAGACGTAGAAAATTAGCAGCGAAAAAGCCCGGGCGGGCGTAAAGAATGGTTGGCCGTTTTCGTCTTTCTGGGCCAATAACTTTTCTTTGACGGTGGATATATTCTCAGAATCGCCGACGCTGTAAATGGTGGAAATAGTACCTACAAACACCTCGCGGGCCGCGAAAGAAGTTAGCAACGCAATCCCGATTTATGGTTTAATGCCATATACTCCAAGATTGAGGAGATTAGAAATACTCAGGTCTTTTAATTAAAAGCTTTGAAGGTTATATATCTAAGTTACTTTACTTATTATTAAGAAATTATTTAAATAAGAGAGATACACTGGAAGCAAAAAACACATTTTATCTCAAATTACTATTTCTCGCTTTCTTATATCTTGTTTTTACCCCAAAAGGCAATGCTCAGCAAGTAGGATCTGCCCCTTTATGGTATAATGGCACTTACAAAGTGCATCTTTATGGCATCAATTTAACTTCTGGAACCTATATAATAAAGATTTAAGTAGGGGATCAGGCATATTCCCAAAAAGTGCTAAAGCTATGAAAAATTTACTGCTCTCAATATGCTTTGCTTTCACAGCAAATTTATCATTCTCACAAAGCATTGGCTTGCGGGGCGGCGTGGAGCTGTCAGATAACAAATTCCCCAATAAAGCAGGAGGCATTGGGCTGTATGTCAACGTCAATCATTTCTCAAAAAAGTTAGAGGCAGTAATGTATACAGACCTTTTTTCAAAAGGCATGAACGAGAGAAAATTAGGAAGAGAAGATATTAGCTATGAAAAAAAGACAATCGGGGGTGCCGCACTTTTTATTATTCCTAATTCTAATAAATTAAAATTTAAGTTCGGCCCTGATATAAGTTACAACTGGATAGATGCTACACAAATTGGAAAGAGTGGCACCTATTTTACTGACGGCATTAAAGCGAATTATGTAGGATTTGGAGTCATGACCAACTTGCAGTACAGGCCAATCTTAAACTTCCCGATTACATTAGACTTATTCATTACGCCAAGTTATATGGTTAATGCAGAGAGTACTGAACATGTGATTGCTCACAGATCACTTAAAATAGTAGATATTCAATTGGGGTTGGCTTATCAATTCAGGAAAGAATAAGCATTTACCATGTTTGTGAAGAGGCATTTCAGATGCTTGTGCGTTTTAGGCCTGTTTTTAGAAAAACAGGCCTAAAACAGAAACAAGCAAAGTCCCGATGGTACGGACAGGGCTCGACCTGTCCTTTGCGGTTGCTAACCCAGCCAAGGAACAACCGAGAGAATGCTATTGCGGACGCAATCGTTTTTTCTGAATTCTGCTGGCATTCCTGACTGGGCCACCGTTTTGGACAGGTCGAGCCCTGTCCGTACAATCAGGAATCGTAATTCGGGAATGCGGGAATCAGAATCAGGGAATCGTAATTCGGGAATGTGGGAATCCATCACCGGAAAAAATAGGTTTTGAATGGTAGCTATTTTAGGCCTGTTTTTGGAAAAACAGGCCTAAAACAGCCGTTAAGAGAATAACCGGAAAACTATAAACGCAGAAACATACGCCAAACCGGTCATGTAGATGAGTTGCAGGATGGGCCATTTCCAGCCTTTGGTTTCGCGGTAAACCACGGCAATGGTGCTCATGCACTGCATGGCGAAAACGTAGAAAATTAGCAGCGAAAAAGCCCGGGCTGGCGTAAAAAATGGTTGGCCGTTTTCGTCTTTCTGAGCCAATAGTTTTTCCTTGACGGTGGAGATGTTCTCAGAATCGCCGACGCTGTAAATGGTGGAAATAGTACCTACAAACACCTCGCGCGCCGCGAAAGAAGTTAGCAACGCAATCCCGATTTTCCAGTCATAGCCCAGCGGACGGATGGATGGCTCAATAAATTTACCGAACTGGCCGGCGTAAGAGGCTTCTAGCTTCTGCCCCGCTATGTGGGCCTCGGCATCTGCATCGTTTAAAGAAAGAGCGGGTAATTCTGCGGTGGCGCGCTGTGCCGCTTGCTCCATGGCATTGCCCGGTCCGTAACTAGAAAGCACCCACAGAATAATGGAGATGGCCAGAATAACTTTACCCGCCTGAAACACAAACGCCTTCACCTTCTCTATAATAGTAAGGCCCACGTTTTTCCAGCGAGGCATTTTGTAGGTCGGGAATTCCATGATAAAGTAACTCCGTTCCTTGGTTTTGAGCACCCATTTGAGCAAAGCAGCCGAAAAAATGGCGGCCAGAAACCCAATCAGGTACAAACTCATAAGCACCAGACCTTGCAAACTTAGAAAGCCTAAGTAAAATTTCTCCGGCACTACCAACCCAATCATAATGGTGTAAATAGGCAGGCGGGCCGAGCAGCTCATAAGCGGCGTTACAAAAATAGTAATGAGCCTGTCTTTCCAATTATCTATGGTGCGGGTGGCCATAATGGCAGGCACCGCGCAGGCCACCCCCGAAATAAGGGGCACCACGCTTTTACCATTGAGCCCAAACTTGCGCATAATCTTGTCCATCAGAAAAGTTACGCGGGCCATGTACCCGGTTTCTTCTAACACGGAGATAAAGGCAAAAAGCAGGGCAATTTGCGGAATAAAAATGAGCACGCCGCCCAACCCGGCCAGCACGCCATCGGTGAGCAAATCTATGAGCGGACCCTGGGCCAAAGTATGCACCCAACCGTTGAGCGCGGCCACGCCGCCGTCAATCAGGTTCATGGGGTAAGCTGCCCAGGCAAAAATGGCTTGGAACATCAGAAACAATATCCCGAAGAAAATAAGGTAACCAAATACTTTGTGCGTAAGCACTTGGTCTACTTTGTTGCTGAA
>JBBSSO010000101.1:0-6500 GCA_038241905.1 Cytophagales bacterium
CATGCGCTGGTCCAGCGTTTCCTCCAGAATGGCATCTAACTTCATTTCCCAGTCCTCCATGCAGTTGGTGGGGTAACTGGGCAATTGGTTGGTGCGCAAATAAGCCGGAATGTGGTGGTTTACAATGCCAGATAAGCGCCCGGTGTTAATGCCCGCCACTTGCTCTAAAACCGGACTACCGCTTAGAAACATCATCTTTCCATCTAAAAACTGGGCTCGGCCGGTTTGGTAAATGTAGTTTAAGAGCGCATTTTTGGCCCCATTAATGTGGTTAGAAATAGAATCTGAGGTGAGGGGAATGTACTTGGTGCCCGAGGTAGTGCCCGAGGTTTTAGCAAAATAGAGCGGCACGCCAGGCCACAGCACATCTTTTTCACCAGCTTTTATGCGGTTGATGTACGGTTTTAGTTCTTCATAATCGCGGTGAGGCACGGCCTGCCTAAAATCTTGGGGAGTTTGAATGTCTTTAAAGAAATGATCTTTGCCAAAAGCCGTGTGGCTTGCTTTTTGAATTAAGGCTCTAAAAACCCGTTCCTGGGCTTCGGCGGGGCGTTCCATCCAGCTTTGCTGGCGCGTGTGCACCCAGGCGGCCAGTGGTTTACTCAACATCGCTTTAATACCCATGCACCTCTAAATATTTTGCGTAAAACAGCGGCTTTTAAGTAAAAAATCTTCTTCCCTCGCCCAAAAAAATGCCAGCAGTATTCCTCCGTTAAATTTTACCCAGCGTGTAAAGATAGTAATCTAACGGAAACCAGAAACATGGGCGCGGCTAATTCGACGTCACGCTAATCAATCCTCCAGATTTCTTTCTGCCGATGGCCCTTTGCCGGCAAGTCCGCTGGCCTAATAACCTATTGCTAGATTTTTGAGTACCTTTAAGTATTACCACAATCTATAAATCTACAACTATGGCAACAAATTCTGGAAATGCAACATGGCAAGGCGGCCTGAAAGAGGGCAAAGGTTCACTCTCTACTGAAAGCGGCACGTTAGACGCTAAATTCTCTTTTGGCTCTCGGTTTGAGGACGGCGCCACTGGCACTAACCCCGAAGAACTGATTGGCGCGGCCCACGCTGGTTGCTACTCTATGTTCCTGAGCGCTTTGTTAGAAGGCGATGGAAAGACGGCTACTGAAGTAAAAACCGAAGCCAAAGTGCACTTAGGCAAAGACGATACCGGCCCATTTATCAAGAAAATTGACCTTACTACCACGGCCACCGTGCCTGGTATTAGTGATGAGGAATTCCAGAAAGTGGCTCAAAAAGCCAAAGATGGCTGCCCAATTTCAAGAGCGCTGGCGTCTGTGCCGGAAATTAACTTAACTGCTACCCTAAAACAAGGATAAAAACGGCAATCAGCAGCATTAATTTTTTGCTATATTTGCCCAAAAGCACATTGCATGAGATCATTGGCAAGAGTAGGGTTGCGCCCGTCGCGCGACCATAAAATATCGTTTAGCGTGCAGTTATGCCTAGTGCTGCTGTGGATTACCTATGGTTTGTTTTTGGTGTTTACGGAGCCGGGCTCCTCTACCAACGACCGTCATTTTATCCATTATGTTTTTCTGGCTCTGGCTCTAGGCTATCTGCTTTTTATTCTGGCGCAGAACACTTCTGTGTTTGGCACCCAGTCTTATTTAGAAATTACGCCGGCTTATGTAGTAGAAAAACGCGGTCACTTTAGAAAGAAAACCGCCATTTACCTGCAAGAGGTTACAGCTCTTTCGTTTACCAACACCCAAGCCCGCTTTATCATGCGAGATGGGAGCCGCTGCCAAATTGATCTGCGGCTAGTGAGCTCGCGTAAAAACAGCAAAATAGTAAAAGAAAAACTACTGGAAGTAGCCGAAAAACACGCCATACCCGTTACCGATTCTTCTAACAACAAACGGCGGTAACCGCTTAAATTAAAGCTGTTTTAGGGCTGTTTTTCCAAAAACAGCCCTAAAACAGAAGAGGCCATCCTTTGCCGGACGGCCTCTTCTGTTTTAAAACCTACAAACTGTTATAAGTTAGGTTGCGGAGTCAAACGCAAATACGGTTTAAGAACTTGGTGGCCTTTCGGGAATTGCGTTTCTACGTCTTCTTGCTTCACCGACGGCAAAATGACGCAATCTTGACCGTGCTCCCAGTTGGCCGGAGTAGCCACACTGTGGTTAGAGGTAAGCTGCAGGGAATCAATTACTCTAATAATCTCCGCGAAGTTACGGCCCGTAGAAGCCGGGTACGTTAACGTCAATTTTATCTTTTTGTCTGGCCCAATCACAAAAACGGAACGCACAGTAGCAGTATCGCTGGCGTTGGGGTGAATCATGCCATACAGGTTGGCTACTTTCTTTTCCGGATCGGCAATAATCGGGAAATTAACGGTGGTGTTTTGGGTTTCGTTTATGTCCTGAATCCAGCCGTGGTGCGAGTCAACGGGGTCAACGCTAATGGCGGCAACCTTGGTATTGCGCTGATCAAACTGATCTTTAATTTTGGCCACCGCGCCCAACTCAGTGGTACAAACCGGGGTATAATCTCTGGGATGCGAGAATAAAACGGCCCAGCCATCGCCAATCCACTCATGAAAATGAATGGTGCCTTGAGAAGTTTCTGCGGTAAAATCTGGGGCGATATCGCCTAATCGTAAGGACATGGTTTTTGTTTGTTTTGTTAAAAATGTCTTTTCTTTTCTATCGATGGCCTCGTGATTGTCAATTTCTATTTAACAACCTAAAGAATCTCTATAGAAGTAGTAGACAAATTAAACGGCAAACCGAATAATATCCTAATAATTCATCAGAATAAATGAAATTAATCTCAAGAAACAGGATAATCTTTAACACTTTCGTTTTATGCCTGTTTTTCCAAAAACAGGCATAAAACAGAAGCTTACAATTTCAATGAATTGTAAATCATTGATTTATACTCTGGCATTGTGCTAAAATAAATGAGCAGAATTTAAAGGGAAGGATATTTTACGGCGTTCCGAGTTTCCTTCAGAAAAAAAGAAAAGACCAAAACTTAAAGCTTTTTAAACCGATGCTATCTTAAAACGCGGCGCCAAAGACGCCACTGAATGAAAATAGCAAAAGCGACCAGACCATTAATTATTCCTCTACAATCAGAGCGTTGACTTTGTTCAGGTCCGTAAGAAAAGTGGTATCTAAAATGGCGCAGGTGGCGTCTCTTACGCGTTTCATGAGCAACCGAATTTCGCAGGTAGCCTCATCGGCGCACTCTTCGCATTTGCGGTAATAAAGATGACTTACGCAGTGTACCGGCGCCAGCGGGCCGTCTACCATCCTGATAACATTGCCCACTGATATTTGCGAAGGATCTTTTACTAGCGTATAGCCGCCGTTCTTGCCGCGCGTACTTTGTACTATCTGCTGTACTTTTAGATCGACTAGAATGGCCTCCAGAAACTTACGCGGAATCAGTTCAGCGGCCGCAATCTCAGAGATAAGCACCAGCTCGCGTTCTTGCTGCTTTGCCAGAAACAAAAGGGCCTTAAGCGCGTATTTGGCTTTTTTGGAAATCATTAGAATGCGTCTGGCGGGTTATTAACCGGCCTTTACCCTGAATTTCTTTTGCAGCTCCTGAATAGAAGCCTTGAACTTTTTATCGGTATCAATAAGGTCAGAAACCGTTTGCACTGAGTGGATAACCGTTGAATGGTCTCGACCACCGAAATGGTAGCCAATGGATTTTAGCGAGTGGCTGGTGTATTCTTTGGCAAAATACATCGCCACTTGGCGAGCAGTTACAATCTCTTTTTTGCGGGTTTTAGCTTTAAGCAGATCCAGGCTTACCTGAAAATACTCAGCCACGGTTTTCTGAATAAAATCTAAGTTTACCTCTGTCTCAACGTCTTCAATAATGTGTTTGAGCGCAGATTTGGCCAGTTCCAAGTCAATTTCTTTCCGGTTGAGAGAAGATTGCGCAATCAAAGAAATTAAAACGCCTTCCAGCTCGCGCACGTTGGTGTCTACGCTGTAAGCCAGGTATTCAATTACGTTATCCGGAATGTGAATACCATCGCTCTGCATCTTTTTGTAGATGATGGCCATGCGGGTTTCAAAATCAGGACTCTGTAAATCAGCGGTTAGGCCCCACTTAAAGCGGGAAAGCAGACGTTCTTCCAGGCCTTTCAAGTCGCGGGGTGGGCAGTCTGAGGTCATCACAATCTGCTTACCGGATTGGTGCAAGTGGTTAAAGATGTGGAAGAACATTTCCTGGGTTTTCTCTTTGCCGCTCAAGAACTGCACATCGTCAATAATTAAAATGTCTACCAGCAAGTAAAAATTAGCGAAGTCTTGTACGTTGTTGGTTTTGAGCGACTCAATGAACTGGTTCACGAATTTCTCGGAAGAAACGTACAGCACAAACTTGTCTGGGTTGTTGCTCTTTATATAATTGCCGATGGCCTGTACCAAATGGGTTTTTCCTAAGCCCACGCCGCCGTAAATCATTAAGGGGTTAAAGGAAGTAGTGCCAGGTTTGTTAGCCACGGCGTAACCTGCGGAGCGGGCCAAGCGGTTGCAATCGCCTTCAATATAGTTGTCAAACGTGTAGCTCTGGTTTAGCTGCGAGTTAAAGAAATGCCGGTCAATGGCCTTTGACTCAAACGGATTTTTCAGAAAGCTTTGCTCTGGGCGGTAAGAATTGACCACGGCCGTAGGCACTCGCTTGGTAGGAATGTTAACCGTTTGGGGTTTGCTTTGGTCGTTGCCCTGGTCTACAATAATTGAATATTCCAGACGACCTTCGCTGCCCAGCTCTTGGTACACTACTTTCTTAAGCAGGCCCACATAGTGTTCTTCCAGCCATTCATAGAAGAACTGACTAGGGACCTGAATGGTCAATACATTGCCAGCCAAAGACAATGGCACAATCGGCTCAAACCACGTTTTGTAGCTTTGCTCGCCTATATTGTCTTTAATAACCTGTAAACAGTTATGCCAGACGGTCGTACAGTCTTTCACCATTAACATCGCTTCGTCCAATCCCGGTTTTGATTACCTTAAATTCCTGAGGGGATACAAAAATGAAGAAAAACTACTGAACAAAAAACTTGAATCTCACGAAATTCTGACACTCTTATCTAAAGGCAGCACGGAGGCTGCAAAGGCTGTATTTCTTTTTTTCTTTTTCCGTTCAAACGTAAAGTCCACGCGGCCCAGGTTAATACCAGACCAGCCCACCTGGTTAATTAACGTAAGATGGCCATCTGGATGAACAATTTTTTCTGGCTCTTCTAAGAAGGTATGGGTGTGGCCTCCAATAATTAGATCTATGCCGCTCACTTGTTGCGCTAGCTTGCGGTCATCTATCCTGTCAGATGCGTAAGAATAGCCTAAGTGCGAGAGGCAGATGACCATATCTACTTTTTCTTTTTCGCGCAGAATGCTTACCGTTTTCTGGGCCGTTGTTACAGGATCTAGGTATTGAGTGCCTGCAATGTGGTTATCGGCCACCAGGCCTTGCAGTTTTATGCCCAGCCCAAACACGCCCACGCGGACGCCCTCTTTTACAAATACTTTATAAGGAGCAAATTGGCCCTTTAAGATGGTGTTAGAGAAATCATAGTTAGCCACTACAAACGGAAAGCCGGCGTTTGGCAGTTGCCTTTGCAAGCCTTCTAGGCCGTTGTCAAAGTCATGGTTGCCCAAGGTGGCGGCGTCATAGCCCATTTGGGTCATGAGTTTGTACTCTACCTCGCCCCCAAAGAAGTTGAAATACGGCGTTCCCTGCCAAATATCGCCGGCATCTAGCAACAGAACGTTAGGCTCTTGCGCCCTAATTTGCTTTACCAAAGATGCCCGCCGGGCAATGCCGCCCATGCCGCCGTTTCTGCGCCCATCGTTCGGGAACGGATCAATGCGCGAGTGCATATCATTGGTATGCAAAATGGTCAGCTTAATAGGTGCTGCAGCCGCAAACCCCAGGCTTGGCAAACCCAACATGCCCAGCGCCGCCGTCCCGACTACCGTATTTTTAAGAAATTGTCTGCGTTTCATTTATTCTTTTTTTTGAGACATAAGATGCAAGACACAAGACATAACACTTTTTTTTAGTGTTATAAAACATCTTGTGTCTTACATCTTGTGTCTTACATCTATTCTCTAATTTAACACTTTTACGCGTCCGTCAATCTCTGCGGTAACGGGTTTTCCTTGAGCGGTGATGCTTTTGATTTCTTTCAAGATGGCATCGCGGGCAAGTAAGCCGGGCTGCTCTACTTTTAAGGCATCTTTTAGAAACGTCATGTTATCGCCGCCGTTGGCCAGGTAATCTGAGATGGCCAACGTGTAGGTTTTGTTTATATCAAACGGCGCACTGCCGATGAAAACGCTTTCAATCTTGCCGTTGCGCATGGTATAAGAAGCGTTGCTGATGGAAAGATTTTGCACGCGTGCTGCGTAATCAAACATTTCCGTGACCGTTTTACCAGACAGCGTAAGCACCAGCATTTCGTTTTCAAAAGGCATGAGTTCAAAGACATCGCC
>JBBSSO010000102.1:0-6462 GCA_038241905.1 Cytophagales bacterium
AAATATCCTCAGCCGACAGGCGAAGGCCTTTTTTCTGCATATCAGCTTCGTTCATTTGCTTTAGGAGCATCGGGAGCCACATGCCTTCGTCGGGTGGCGCGGCCCAACCTCTGAGTGAGGCCAGAAACAATGCCGCCAGCAGGCATAAATGTTTGTATTTGATCATAAGGGTAGGTTTTTTTGTTTATCAAAAGTACGAAGAGTTTGGCGCATTTTTTTGCGGCTTATTATTGGAAGACTTGATTTTCAGAAATGCAAGTAATTCCATCGAACTTAAAAAAAAGCGTTCTGTTTTGGGCCTGTTTTTTAGAAAACAGGCCCAAAACAGAACGCTGAGAAAATGCTCTAAACTTTAGTCTAGATTACGAGTGACCCAAGGCGGTTTTGCTTTCTTCCCACACCTGATATTTTTGCAATTCTTCTTGGAAAGCGGATATAAACCAAGCCATTAAACTCAAGTCATCGGCAAAGCCGATGATGGGAATAAAGTCAGGAATAATATCTAGCGGCGTTACCACGTAGAGCAAAACTGCCACGCCCAAAAGCAAAGATTTGGTGTCAATGTTGCGGTAAGTGCCATCTATGTAGTTTTTTACTAACCTTATAAACCGGAACATGATGTGTTTGATTTGGTCAGCGCTGCTCTCAGGACTGTTGGCATCGGTAAGTTTTTGGTAAGCGGTGGTGAGCAGTAAGCCAACTTTAACGGGTTTGGTCATCAGCCCCGAGGCCTTGGAGATTATGTAACTAAAAAAAGCGTTCTTGGATAATTTATAGCCTTTATCTGCTAATGATGCCATATTTTGAATGGAGTTAAGGGTCAGAAATTTTGTCTTTATACGAGCCTGCCGGAAGACAGGATGCGGCAATTCTGTTTTAGGCAAGCTTATCAAAAATCACGCCTAAAACCGGGAAATAGTTGAAATTATTTTTGCTTTCAGATAAATCTAAAGAATCGGTTTTCTTAAGTTTGGAATGCGATAATTCTAGCGGTTTTAAGGGAGGAACTTAATTCCTTAAAAACTGGAATGCACCGAAGCGAACGTATATTTAATGGTATATTCACTATATTTATTGCTGCCGTCGTATCTAAATAAAACTATCATTACCATCATCAACAATAGTTATGATTTTAAAACCTGAGCCTGGTCACTACCACCCATACTATGAGCCTTACTTGCAACATATTCCGGCGGATACGGATGTGATGGAGGTGCTAGAAAAACAGCAGCTAGAAGTAAAGCAACTTGTTGGCCGGTTGAGTGAGGCCGAAGCAGATTTTGCTTACGCTCCCGGAAAATGGTCGGTTCGGGAATTGTTGGGACACCTCAATGATACTGAGCGGGTTATGACTTACCGTGCCCTGTGCATTGCGCGCGGTGAACAAACCGATTTGCCGGGCTTTGATGAAAACGCCTACGTAGCAAACGCTAATTTTAAAGACCGCACCATTGCTAGTTTGCTAGAAGAACACGCGCTTATCAGGCTCAATACTCGGTTTTTCTTTTTATCGCTTCACGATGAAGATTATGCAAAAACTGGCCAAGCCAACGGCGGACCAGTTTCGGTGGCTGCTTTGGCTTTTATTATTGCTGGTCATGAACGCCATCACCTCAACATTTTGCGTGAACGGTATTTAGCTAAATTATAGGCCTTTGCTGGATTTTAATTAGACGAGGCTTTCTTTTTTAGGCTTATTTTTTGAAAAACAGGCCTAAAACAGAGAATAAAAGATTTTTCCACTGTGTGCTTAGTCTGCACACTTTATATTTTCAACCGGATGTATTCCAGCCAAAATCTGGCTTTCGCGCGTATTGGCAAACCTATCTTAGATTTTGGCCATGCGGTTTAGGTAGGTGATTTTTTTTCTAAATTCCAAGAATTCTTCATCGCCTGAAAAATGAGCAATTGAAAGTCTAGAATTGTTTCTGAGAGGCCATCGAAGGAATTTAGTAAAAGTCAGTTTGTTCTTGGCTAACTTCCCACAAACGCCGAGCAGTGTGGTGGTTATAAGAACTGTCAGAAGATTTGGCAGGTTTAAACTTTTTAAAATATTTGCCACTCACTTTTACCACGGATGGAGAAGTGGCCAGAAAAATAGTGGGTTTAGCGCCTTCTTTCGCCGATTTCATGAAAAAACGAGCCATTTTCATGGCCGTCCGGATTAATAAATTGCTGGTGCTGCCAAAATTAGTGGCCACAATACCGGGGTGCAGGCAATTGACAGTTACATCCGTAAACTCGGTGCGCCGGGCCAACTCATAGGTAAACAAAATATTGGCCAGTTTAGAATCTGCATAAGAAGTGATGGCGCTGTAATGTTTCGCCATCCCCGGGCTGTCAAACTCAATCTGTCCCAGTCGGTGGGCATCTGAAGAAACATTAATAATCCGGCCTTGCTTAGCAGCCATCAACGGCGACATAAGCAAATTAGTTAGCAGAAAAGGAGCCAGGTGGTTGGTGGCCCACGCAAGCTCTAACCCTTCAATAGTCAGTTCCTGCAAACCCGGAATCATGCCCGCATTGTTAATGAGCACGTCAATTACCGGGTATTGTTCTATAATTTCTTGAGCAACTACGCGCACTTCGGCTAGGACCGAAAGATCTGCAAGGTGGAGGGAGATTTGGGCTTCCGGTACTAAGGCTTTGATTTCAGCGATGGCATTTTCGCCTCGTTCCCGGCTACGGCACACCAGTACCAGCGCCATTCCTTCTTGAGCCAAAGCAAGCGCCGTCGCTTTGCCTATTCCAGCGCTGGCTCCGGTAATGACGGCTATTTTTTTTTCGGGCGAATTGCTCATAGTTACATTATTCGGGGCAGTTTTTTAGGCCTACGTAAGAACCGGTATTTTTGCTGTATAAGACCATAAAAAATGCGGCCTTAGTAGGGCCGCATTTTTAAATAGGAAATAAAATTTCTTAGAAAGGAAGGTCATTGTCCATATCATCGCTGATAAAAGAACTTGATTTTACCGGCTGCTGAGAACCTTGGTTGTTTCCGCCGCCTTGCTGCGACTGACCACCAGAAGATGCATTCACGTGCTCTAACCTCCAGGCCTGCAGGTTGGTGAAATACATGGTGGTTCCGTTTTTAGTGAAAGGCTTACCAGAAAGGTTAAAGGCCACTTTCACTTCTTCGCCGGTTTTATAGCTGTCTAACAGACTGCACTTGTCCTGGGTAAGCTGAAACTTGGCATACTGGGTATATGAGCCATCCGGAATCTCAAGCACAAACTCGCGTTTACGGAATTTGTCGCTCACTTGGGTTTCGTCAAAGATTTCGTGCAATCTTCCTTGAACATCAAAAGACATAGGTGATAGATTTAGTAAAAATTAGTAAAGTAAACTCATACAAACATACAAAGAATACGGGGCTAAGATTCCCACGCAACTACATTATTTTGCTAGGCTCAGATAAATAAATAAGTTTTAAAAATGCCTGAGTTATGAAATAGAAACGTACAAGCAAATTGCTTTCACACCTACAAAAACGTTTATGCAACCCAATCAACCTTTCGCGCTAGCCATTCACGGGGGCGCTGGCACCATTACCAAAGCAACCCTTTCCACCCAAGAAGAAACCGCGTACCGCGATGCCCTCCAAGCAGCCCTGCAAGCAGGTTATAACACGCTCGAAAGCGGCGGGACGGCTTTAATGGCCGTAGAGGCCGCGGTAGTTTCTTTAGAAGATTGTCCGCTTTTTAATGCAGGCCGGGGTTCAGTTTTTAACAAAATTGGCCAACACGAGATGGATGCCGCGCTCATGTGCGGCAAAACGCTGGAAGCGGGCGCCATTACGGGCGTGCAGAACCTCAAAAACCCCATTAAGCTTGCCGCCGAGATTCTGCACCATTCAGATCACGTTTTTTTAAGTCATGCTGGCGCTGAGGCTTTCGCCAAAACCCGGCACTTAGAATTTATGCCCGATACGTATTTCTTTACGCAGCAACGGCACGCGCAATGGCAGGCTCTCCGCGATTCTGACACGTACCAATTAGACCATGCGCCCGGAGATTCTGAAAAGAAATTTGGAACGGTAGGCGCCGTAGCTGTGGACCGCGAAGGAAACGTAGCCGCTGCCACTTCAACCGGAGGCATGACCAATAAAAACTACAACCGCATCGGCGATAGCCCCATTATTGGCGCGGGCACCTACGCAAACAATCAAACCTGCGCTATTTCTTGCACCGGTCACGGCGAGTATTTTATCCGGAATGTGGTGGCCTATGATATTTCTTGCCTGATGGAATACAAAGGAATGTCCTTAACGGAAGCCGCCGATTTAGTGATAAATCACAAACTAAAGACCCGCGGCGGCGAAGGTGGTTTGGTGTCTATTTCCGCCGCCGGAGAAATAGCCATGCCTTTCAACAGCGAAGGCATGTACCGCGGCAGTTGGGTAGAAAACCAGAAACCGTTTGTCGCTATTTATCAAGAGTAGGTTTGCTGTTTTCGGCCTGTTTTTCCAAAAGAAGGGCTAAAACAGAATTAGATGGGCGCGCATGTTTGTAAAACGGTGAGCCTCTGTTTTTTTTCAGGCGATAGAATCGGTTAAAACAAAATCTTAAAAATTCTCTGCACTTGTAATTTTAAGGAATCTAGGCAGATATACTTTTTGAGAAGAAAAGCTGTTTTCAGCCTGTTTTCTGAAAAACAGGCCGAAAACAGCATTCTTCATTTTTGTTACTGACCTTATAAATCAGAAGTTAGAAAAGTATGCTTCGGAATAAATAAATCGTCAAAATTAACCAAGGCGTGCAGAATGGGGTGGAGCTGGTTGCGGTTAAAAGCAGATATTTCCCGGACGGTCATAAACTTTACTTCTTTCAATAATTGTTGATCAGGTGCATGCTCAGGGTCGGTGCCAAGGGCTAAATAGCCACTGGCCAATTGTACCTCAAAAAACAGTTCGATGGCGTGCAGCGGCTCTTGCAGAAATTCGTTCAGGTACAGAAAGCGTCCTACTTTTACTTGAAGGCCGGTTTCTTCTTCAAACTCGCGCCGAAGGCAATCCACCACTTTTTCGCCGAATTCAAGTCCGCCGCCGGGAGGAACCCAAAAATCGCCATCGCCGAAGGCAGCCACATGACGGGCCAGCAACATTTTATTGTCTTGAATGAGCAGCCCGCACACCCGGACTCTGGTTTTATATTGATAAGCTTTGGTAAGCGGATGTAAGTGAGGCATAGTTGTGGAGCCGCCGCGAAGGCAGTACTTTTGCAAGATGATTCAAACGTTTAATCCTGATTATAAGAATACGGTAAAAGAGAAGCTGCGGCGGCAATTTTACATGCATTTGCTGGATTTTGAAATAGAAAACATAGAAGTTGGCGAAATTACCGGCCGTTTGCGGCTACAAGAAAAACACAAACAACACAAAGGCTTTGTGCACGGGGGCGTTACGGCCACCATCGCTGATATTGTTATGGGTTTTGCCGCCGTTACGCTTGTTTCTGCCCAGCAGCACGTGGTTACCGCTAACTTGCAAATATCTTATTTAAACCCAGGTTTAGGCGAGGAACTTTTTGCGCGCGGCTGGGTTCTAAAACAAGGCAAGTCGTTAAATTTTTGTGAAGCAGAGATTTTTAGCGAAGATAGCACCGGGAAACGAATTTTAATTGCCAAAGCATCGGCTACCATGGCTACTATTCAGGCAGAGCCTGCCCTTAAACCGGAAGAATTATGAGTCCTGCAGAGGCGCTTCGGCAGCAATTTCCGTTTGAACCAACCCCAGACCAGGCCCAGCTTTTTCAGAAACTGGACCAATTTATCTTGCGCAAAACCGGCCTGAATGAAGTTTTTATGTTGAAGGGCTACGCCGGAACGGGTAAAACCACCGTGGTAAGCGCTCTGGTGAAAATTCTGGGCAAGTATGATTACAAATACGTTTTGCTAGCCCCAACGGGCCGGGCCGCCAAAGTAATGGCCACGTACGCGGGCCGACAAGCTTCTACCATCCACAAGAAAATTTACAAGCAAACGGCTAACCCGTATTCAGAAGGTTTGTCTTTTGCGCGGCAACCCAACAAAAGCGAAAATTACGTTTATATTGTTGACGAGGCTTCCATGATTTCTGATGATAAAGCCTTTGGCGACAGTGGTTTGCTGCAAGATTTGATGAAGTACGTGTTTGAGCAACCCAGCAATAAATTGCTGCTAATCGGCGATACCGCCCAGCTGCCACCCGTTAATCAGTCCATTAGTCCGTCTTTAGATGCCGCCTATTTGACCAGTAATTTTAAGGTGCAGGTGCATGAAATGGAGTTGCGGCACGTAATGCGGCAAGCCGAAGAATCTGGAATTCTGATGAATGCCACGCGTTTGCGCAACGAGTTGTTGAAGGAGAAACCAGAACTTTCTTTTAGAACCAAAGGCTTTAAAGATATTTTCCACATGAAAGGCGACAAGTTGGAAGACGGCCTGCGCTACGCCTATGATAAATTTGGGATTGACAACACTACC
>JBBSSO010000103.1:0-6458 GCA_038241905.1 Cytophagales bacterium
CAATCATAAATACACCGCCTATGGGCGTAATGGCGCCCATCCATTTTACGCCCGTTAAGCAGAGAATGTACAGAGAGCCGGAAAAAATGAGCATCCCGATTAGAAAAAGAAGGCCCGTTGTTTTTAAGCTGGTTATCTGGGGAAACTGAACCATTAGTACACCCAAAAAGAGCAAAGCCAGCGAGTGGTACATTTGGTATTTTACGGCAGTTTCAAACGTGGCGACGCGGTTGGTGCTTTCCAGTAATTTCTGAAGGCCGTGTGCCCCGAAGGCCCCAATCATGACGCCCAATCCGCTAAAAAGAACTCCTAAGAGTAAAATAGTTTTCGCTGTCATATTCGTTTATTTATTTACACCGCATAGTTTCGCTGCCCAAAGATAGCACTGCCAACCCGAACCATGGTACTGCCTTCGGCGATGGCCAATTCATAATCTGCACTCATGCCCATAGAAATTTCCTTGAAATGAGGTTGGTCAGCGAAAAATTGGCTTTTTAATTCTGTAAAGTAACTGCGCAAGGTGCTGAATTCCTTTTTCAGTTGCGCTTGGTCTTGGGTAAACGTGGCCACGCCCATTAGGCCGCAAATGCGCACATTTTGCATCTGCTTAAAAGCATCTGATTCTAAAATTTCCTTCGTCTCCTCAATAGAAAGGCCTGATTTTGTTTCTTCTTGCGCAATATAAATTTGCAGCAAGCAATCTATAACCCGGTCATTTTTTAAAGCCTGCTTGTTAATTTCCTGCAGCAATTTTAGGCTATCAACGGAATGTATTAAATGCACAAAATGGCCAATCTGCCTTACTTTATTTGTTTGTAAGTGGCCAATGAGGTGCCATTCCACAGTTGTCGGTAGTTCCGCCTGCTTTGCCACCATTTCTTGCACTTTGTTCTCGCCAAAAGCGCGCTGACCGGCTTCATAGGCTTCTCTAATTGCTTCGGTGGGGTGAGTTTTAGAAACCGCAATTAGCTGGCAACTGGTGCCTTCTAGTTTTTGCTTGAATTCCTTGATGTTTTGTTGAATAGACATGAGGGTACGCAACTAAGGTAAGAATGTAAAATTTATCTGGTGATAAGAAAGAACGCGCAACGGTCAATCTTCTAGCGCATTGGTGAAGAAGGTGTTTTTTAAAAGAAGCCAACCCAGAAAAAACATAATCGCCCACCGGAGGTAAACTTGGTAAAAATCATGGGTATCGCGGAAGCGCGTTTCTTTTACTTCGGTTTTCTCTAAAGCATTAATCCTTTGGAAAATTTGGGCGAGGGCGTTGACATCTTCAGCCCGGAAAAACTGTCCGTCGGTGAGGGTGGCCAGTTGACGCAGCGTCTTTTCCTGGAGCCCGGTTTGCACCACAACAGCTTTGCCAGCTGAATCTGCTGGCAACTCCAAGGTTCCTTCCTTGCCAATGCCCACGGTGTACACTTTTAGCTGAAACGCATGCGCCAACTCGGCGGCTAGTTCTGGGTCTAGGCTACCCGCGGTATTTTCTCCATCAGAAATAAGAATACACACTTTAGATTTTGCTTTTGACTCCCGCAAACGGTTAATGGAAACCGCTAGCGCACTACCAATGGCCGTACCGTCTTCGGCTACCATGTCTAATTCTATGTTTTGGATGCTTTCCCGGACTAAATCATAATCAGTAGTGAGCGGCACCAGCGAGTATGCATGACCAGCAAAAATCACTACCCCAATCCGGTCTTGCACCCGACCATCTACAAAATCTAACGCCACCTTTTTGGCGGCTTCCAGCCGATTGGGCTTAAAGTCAGTGAGTTCCATGGAGCCAGACACATCCAAAGTTAAAATAATGTCTATGCCTTCGGCCGATAATTCTATGTTTTCATCTGTTTTCTGCGGGCGAGCTAGGGAGAGCAGCACCAACATAAGAAATAGCCCTAAGACTACATCCGGAACGTAGCGTAACAAGCTGCTCCAGTGCCACGTTGCTTTTCCGTCAAAAAGAGCGACGTCTAATTTTTTCCGGAACCGCAGGTGCAGTAACCAGCGCAGCAGAAACAGGAGCGGAACAGCCAAAAGCGCATACAAATAGCCTGGGTGCGCCCAGTCAAACGCGGCTAGGGTACGCCAGCTGAACCAGTGAAGGGAAAACCAGGAAAAATCAGCGGGGGCCTGCCACATTGCGCAAAGATTCTTGAATTATGGAATACCGAGCCGCGGCAAAATCGGCTAACTGGGCCAGAGCGTCCGCCACTTCTCGTTCATCGTCTGAAATAATATTTCCGTAAATGGCCCGGTCACAAATTTTTAGCGAATGGCTCACCCGTTCATCTTCCTCATAAAACGTGGTAATTTCTTTGGTTGTGAAGGAATTAATCTCTTCTTCTTCCAATTTTGTAAGGTAGTTTTTCCAGAGAATAATGGCCCGTTCTAAGGGTTCCAAGGTTTTTAATCGTCTAAACCGTTCTTTCACGTTTATAAACCGATTTTGAAATTGCGTCTGGTCTTTCTGGAGCACATATAATTTGTATCGGGTTGTAATATTTTTCCCAAAAATAGCCAAAATGCTACCCACTAAAAGGGCGGCGGCCAGCAAACCCAGGCCCCAATAAAGGTAATTGAACCGTTCTAACACCGCTCTCGGTATGGTTTCAGTCTGCAAAGCTAGCGGGTCAGTTACCTGTTTTACAAACTGAACCAGAGCCACGGAATCTGGCTGGGTCTTTAGTGTCAGGGTATCATCAGGCAAGAAAAGCCTGACTGCTAGTTGCAACTTTTGGTGCGGCAGAAGCTGGAAAGTGCGAAGGGTGTACACCGTGCTGTCCACGCTTCGGTTGCCAGTTGTAAGAGTGGGGTAAAAGTTTTTTCGGACCAACTCAAAGGGCGCAAACGAAAAGGCCGTATCCGGGAAAACCAATTCGGCATTGACATCATGATTAGCGACCAGCACGTATTTTAAGCTCTGGCCCACTTTCACAGAATCCGCAAGAAAATACCCACGCACTTCTACTTTCGGCAGCTGGGCTTGTCCCGCAAACGACAGCAGAAGCAGAAAAGCAAAAACTATATTAAAAATAAATCTCGTCAACGGATGGTTGAGTTATGGTGTTTTAAGATCTTGTAAAATAGCCGAATATGGGTTGTGAAACAATTTCTGTTTTAGGCCTGTTTTTCAAAAAACAGGCCTAAAACACAAGATTTGCAGTCCTTGAGATCTTTCAACTTTACAGGGTAGCATTTTTTACTCAGGCACTTCGTTTCATGATTTTATTACGAGCCCTGAAAAGGTTAATTAATTGAGGTACGTAATCTCGCTCCACGTAAATCGGTAGGAAATCGGCTTGGTATTGGCGGCAGATTTTTATCAATTTCTCTTGGTTCTGGACATAAGGTTGTAAATAACGCTCCCTGAACGCCGCCGAAGAAGTATTCATCCAGATGGTTTTGCCGGTTTCCTTGTCCAACAGCGGTACAATGCCCAGTTTCGGGAAAGAAATCTCTCGCTTGTCTAAGAGTTGCAGCACAATTAAATCGTGCTTTTTGGCCAGCATGGTTAGTTCGCGTTCATAGTTCAGGTCAATGAAATCTGAGATTAAAATCATGATGCTTTTGCGTTTAACCACGTTCAGCGCCAACCGAATACCGGCCCCAATATTTGTACCGCCTGATTGTGGCGCTAAGTGTGCCAAAGCTTTGATGAGCGAATAGGCGTGCTGGTTTCCTTTGCCGGGTTTAAGGTAAATTTCTTTCGCATCGCTAAAGCAAATCATGCCCAACTGACTTCCTTGTTTTAAGGCGGCTAAGGCCAAAATACCCGCAATTTCTTTCCCGATGTCCATTTTCTGCGCGCCGCTAACCCCCAACGCATGGGAGCTGCTCACGTCTAGCAACAAGAAAACGTTTTGTTCTTTTTCTTCGCGGTACGTTTTGATGAAAGTGCCGTGGCCTTTGGCGGTCACGTTCCAATCAATGGAGCGCACGTCGTCACCGTATTGGTAGGCGCGCACATCGTCAAACTCCAAACCAGAACTTTTAAACACCGACTTGAAATCGCCCTGCATTTGGGCATCGATTGCCTTTCTAATCTGAATCTCGTATTTTCGTAGCTTCCTGACTAAGTCTTTCATGCCTCTTCTGGGGTGTGCCGCGTCTAAAATTACCGAAACTTACCCAAACCCGCATGAAAAAACGTCTGAGCCTTCTAATTCTGCCCCTTTTCCTTTTTTCATGCGGATCTCAAGACGAAAAACCCGCCGATTTGGCTTCAGCCGATACCATGACTAATCTTTTTCTGGATATCCATTTAGCTGAAGCCCGGATTGGCCGCACGGTTTCGCATTATGATTCTTCCCGGATGGCCTACCGAAATGCCCACCAAGAGTTATTGCAGAAATATTCCCTCACAGATAGCGCCTACCGCCACAGTTTTGATTATTACGTCAACCATCCGGAGCTGATGGATGAAATTTATGAGCGCGTACTAGATAGCCTTAGCCTAAAAGAAGCCCAAATGGCAGTCACAGATTCAGTAACGGCTGCCCCGCCGACTGATACTGCCACACCCTTGGAGTTGCAACGCGCCAACTAATCCTGTTTTCGGCCTGTTTTTCTAAAAACAGGCCGAAAACAGGACCACTCTTTTTTGGAGATTTAGAGCAAGCGCTGTCCGTTAGGCACTTGGCTCCGTGGTTGCGCTAGCACAATCTTTTCTTCGGCATCTTCAAACCCAGTTACCAATACTTCTGAAAGCCAAGGTCCTATCTGTTTCGGCGGAAAATTAGTGACGCAAATTACTTGCTGGCCCACCAATTCTGCTGGCGAGTAGTTGTGCGTTATCTGCGCGCTAGATTTCTTTATACCTAATTCGCCTAAATCTACCCAAAGTTTGTAGGCTGGTTTGCGGGCTTCCGGAAATATTTCTGCTCGCACAATAGTGCCAACCCGCAATTCTACGGCCATAAATTGATCCCAAGTAATTGATTCTTCCATGTTGAAATAATTACGTCTGCAGGTTTTTTAGGCACGTTTATTCACGTGACTTTTTCGTGCCCGGAAACCTCGTAAACGGCCTTCCGTAACCATAGGGTAACGTAATTTATCTTTTAATTTTATACCCGCCCTTACAGACTATGAGAAACACTACTGGAACTACGCTGTCCGTTTGGCAGCCAGATATTTCTATGCCGTTCACCACGGCCCTAACCGAGAATATTACCACCGATGTTTGTATTGTAGGTGCGGGTATTGCGGGGTTAACTACTGCTTATCTGTTAGCCAAAGAGGGCAAAAAAGTAGTTGTGCTAGATGCCGGCGAAATTGCCGGCGGCGAAACAAGCCGGACCACCGCGCACTTGACCTGGGCTTTAGACGATGGTTTTCGTACGCTTATTGACTCCATGGGGAAGGACAAGGCGCTGTTGGCTTTCCAAAGCCACCGCGACGCGGTAGACAAAATTGAGCAAATCATTAAGGACGAGAATATAAATTGTGATTTTAAGCGCTTGCCAGGTTATTTGTTTTTAGGCGAATCTGAGCCCGAAGACCAGTTAGATCAGGAGTTAGCGGCTTGCCAAGAATTGGGCATCCGGAATGTCGTGAAACTGCAGCAATGTCCGGTGCCCAGCGTTAGCACTGGTCCTTGCTTGGTGTTTCCAGATCAGGGCCAGTTTCATCCAACCAAATATCTGTGGGCGCTGGCTCAATATATCTTAGACCACGACGGGCTTATTTTTACGCACAGCCCTGTGCAAGAATTTGATACCAGTCAGACCTGCCGGGCCACTACAAAAGACGGTAAATCAGTAACAGCCAACCATTTGGTGGTTTGCACCAATTCCCCCGTTAATGATTTCGTGACCATGCACACCAAGCAGGCGCCGTACCGTACCTACGTAATTGGCGTAAAAGTGCCCCTAAACTCAGTGCCCTCTGCACTTTATTGGGACACTTCTGATCCTTATCATTATGTGCGGCTCGCGCCGATGGCTGGGGAAGAAGACGCTGGTTCTGAAATGTTAATTGTAGGCGGAGAGGACCACAAAACCGGCCAGTCAGAAGGGAATGAAAACGATAGTTTTGATAGATTAGAAGAATGGACCCGCCGCAAATTCCCAACTAGTCAAGAAGTAATGTTTAGCTGGTCAGGTCAGGTAATGGAGCCGGTAGATTTCATGGCCTTTATAGGCAGAAACCCCTTAGACAATAAAAACTGCTACATCGCCACCGGCGATTCTGGCCACGGCATGACCCACGGTACCATCGCGGGCATGCTTCTTACGGATCTGATTTGCGGCAAAAAGAATCCGTGGGAAGAACTTTATGACCCTGGCCGGATTACTTTGTCTTTAGAGTCTACGAAGGAATTTCTGAAAGAAAACCTGAATGTTGCCAGCCAATTCATAGATTATGTAAAACCCGGCAGTTCATCAGAAGATTTTATTAAACCCGGTTCCGGAACTGTGGTGCAGAAAGGTATTTCTAAAGTGGCCGTTTACTGC
>JBBSSO010000104.1:0-6458 GCA_038241905.1 Cytophagales bacterium
ACCTCGCCGGAGGCGAAAAAGAGGTGGGTTTACTAAAGAGTCTTTCTGGCAAATGTTAAAGTTTGTTAAAGTTTAAGGCTAGGTGAGAAAGTCCTTCTACTTTTGGGTAACATTGAATCGAAAATAATCCTACCCATGTCCCGATTGCCTTTTATGAAAGTACTTTTGCGCTGCTGTATTGCTTTTTCTTTTTGCTTGTTTAGTATAACTGCCATTGCCCAAAAAGGCGAGCTGAAAGGGCGGCTCTGGGACGGTACCCACAAAGAAGCGTTGGGGTATGCCACCATTGCCGTGTACACGGCCCAAGACACTACGTTGGTTACGTTTAGGGTGAGCGATGAAAAAGGAAATTTTAAAGTGCCCAACCTGAGCTTAAACCAGCCGCTGCGCCTGGTAGTAACCATGACTGGCTTTAAAGTGTACCGCAAAGAATTTACGCTCAGCACTGCCAGCCCGGAGTTGGATCTGGGGCAAATTGATATGGAGCAGGCCGATCATTTGCTGGGCGAAGTGCTTATTGAGTCTGAGGCCCCGCCCATTATTGTCCGGAAAGATACGCTGGAATTCAACGCCAGTTCTTTTAAAACCCTGCCCACTGCTTTGCTGGAAGACTTGCTCAAGAAATTGCCGGGCGTGCAGGTAGACGGAGGGGGCAATATTTCTGTGCACGGCAAGCCGGTGAACAAGATTCTGGTAGATGGCAAAGAGTTTTTCGGGGATGATCCTAAAGTGGCCTCGCGCAATTTACCCGCCGATATCATTTCTAAAGTGCAAGTTGTCAACGACCCAGATGCCCTGCGCCGCGACCCGGACATGCCCGCGAATGAGATTCCGCAGGTCATTAACCTTAAACTTAAAAAAGGCATTAAGCAGGGCGCGTTTGGCAAAGTGTACGCCGGGGCCGGCACCAATAACCGCTATGAAAGCGGCGGCATTGTTAATGTTTTCAGAGACACCACCCAACTTAGCTTAATTGGCTATTCTAACAACCTGAACCGGCCCGGTTTTGGGTTTGAAGACATCTCCCGAATTGGCGGCTTTAGTCGCAGCGGCATGAGCTCCATAATGATGCGGAGCGATGGCGGCTTTGCCGTGAACGGCATCTCCTTTGGCGGCACCGACGAAGGCATTCAGCAATCTTCTGGCGGGGGCGGCAATTTTAACACCGTCCTGAATAATGGTCTTAAAATAAACGGCCAGTATTTTTTTGGCGGCATTGATTCTGATTTTAACCAGTTGGTAAACACGGGGCAATTTCTGGCGCAAGACACCATCAGCAGTCGTTTAACCAGAGACCGCATCGGCGAGAGCCGCAGCCACCGCCTAGGCAGCCGGATAGACTGGAAAATTGATTCCTTGACTAATCTGCGGTTTTCGCCTAGCTTGGTTTTGGGCAGCACGTTTAACCGGCAAACGCTTTTCACCAAAACGTACCGGGGTCTTTATGAAGACAGCCGCGAAGATTTACTGAACACCAGCCACAACCGGCAGCGGCAAGACAGCAAAACCAATACGGTAGCCGGCGAGCTTGCTTTTGACCGCAGTTCTGGGGTGAAAAAAGGGCGGCAGTTTAACTTTTTTGGGTCTTACAGTTTTAACACCGGCGGCCAAGACCAGTTCTACAACGTAGTAAACCAGTTTTTCCGGCCAAATGCATACGGCACCGCAGAAGACCAACTTCGCGACAACGCGGTAGCCACCACTAAAATTAACTCATCTTTTTCTTACACAGAGCCTTTCTCTAAAACGCTGAGCGCGGTGGTTCGCTACAACGCCGAGTATTTTAGGGATAAAAACCAAGTGCGCACCTTTGACTTAAACGCCGCCGACGATACGTATTCCTTGTTGGTAAATAATCTCTCTGATGAGGTAAAACGGGCAGGTTTCCGGAATTACCTAACCACCAGCCTAAAATGGAAAGTGAAGGATTTTACCGTGCAGCCGGGCATCAGGTTTACCAAGTTAAACATTGACAACAAATTCCAGAAGTTGGCACCCATTGACCAGAACTATTTCTATGTGTTTCCATCGCTTACGGTTAACTGGAAACAGTTCTACTTCAGCTATAACGTAAACGTGAGTGAGCCGTCTGCCGCAGATTTGCAGCCCGTTACAGACCAGTCTAACCCGCTGTTTATCCAAAACGGAAATCCTGGGCTAGTGCCCACCATTTCCCATTCCGGTAATTTGTCTTACCGCAAGTTTGACACCCAGCGGTCCATGAATTACTATGCCTACGTATCTGGAAGCTACAGCAATGACGCCGTTACGCGCGCCAGAACCATTGACCAGACTACCGGCATCCAAACCACCACGCCCCTTAACACCGACGGCAATTGGAACCTGAACGGAAGCGCAAGCATCAGCAAAGATTACAAGTTTGATGGCCAAAGACAGTTTTCCCTGAGCTTGTCTGGGTATGGGAGCTATAACCGCACGCTAATTATACTTAACAACACCCGAGGCTACGGCCAAACGCTGAGCATTAGGCCCAGATTGGAAGCCCAAGTCAACTTAAATGATGTCTTTGAGTTCAGTGAGAGCTATTCCATCAGCCGCTATAGCAGCCGCTATGAGAATGACATGTTTCAGAGCCTGAGCGTTTTAACGCAGACTTCTGCCACGGGCGTGGTGGTGCGCCTGCCCAAACGTTTGGTCTGGGAAGCCAACTTTGAATATTCTTACAACTCCAACACTGCCCCCGGCCTACGCAAACAGATTAGCCGCCTCAACGGCTCGGTTACCTTTCTGTTTATGAAAAACGACCGCGCCCAATTGAAGCTGTCCGTGTTTGACGTGCTTGACCAGAATGTGAGCGCTTATCGTACCATCCGGGAGAACCTGGTAGAAGATTACCAAACCGTGGTCTTGCAACGCTACGGCCTGCTCACGTTCACGTACAACATCCGTAATTTTGGGGGCAAAGTGGGCAGCACCAGCAACTCCTTGTTCCGGTTTTAAAGGCATCGGCCTCTGGCCGATGGAATCTTTTTGGATGGCTTGTAAAGCGCTTTCTGTTTTCGGCCTGTTTTTTAAAAAACAGGCCGAAAACAGAAAGCGCTTGGTTTTTTACACCAAATTTGACTAATTGGGTGAAAGAATTGCTTTATATTGCCACAGCCGCGTATCTTAATACAGATTGCCACGCAGGCCTATTTTACAATAGGCCATCGCCTGGCAAGGCGGCAACGGTTTTTTATTTACGCTACTTATGGTAATAAACCCCACTGATACTTCCCAACTGGCAACGCATTCTACTTTTGAGGGTGGGGGCGAAATGGGCAAACTCATGCGTGCCTATGCCTGGGAAAAACATCCGCTGGGCCATCCGGACCAATGGCCCCAAAGCCTGAAGACCAATATCCGGTTGATGCTGCATTCTGAGTTTCCAATGTTTATCTGGTGGTCTAAGGATTTTTACAACTTTTATAACGATGCCTATATTGCTACCCTGGGTATAAAACACCCGGCAGCCCTGGGAGCCTCAGCAAGAGAAGTATGGGCGACCGTCTGGAAAGACATAGGCGACAAAGCAGAAAGCATTTTGGCCGGCGGCCAACCTTTCTTCGCCGAAGGATTGTTATTGTACCTAGACCGGAACGGGTTTCCGGAAGAAACGTACTGGACTTTCTCCTACAGCCCCGCCTTTGACGATGCCGGGCTGGTGGGGGGCGTTTTCTGCGCCTGTTCAGAAGTTACCAGTTCCGTTTTAGCCCAGCGCCGGCTGAATACCTTAAAAGATATAGCAGATGCTATGTTCCAGGCAGATACGCTAGAACAAGCCTGCCAAACGGGCTGCTACCTGCTCACGCAAAACGCCAGCGATGTGCCGTTTAGTCAAATTTACCTCCTCAACAAAGCAAGCACAGAAATAGAATGTTATGGCGAAGCGGGCCCTTGGGGCCTACCCAGCGTGCTGGAATTGTATAAAAATGAGGAGGAAAAGGCAACCTGGTCCAAGCCGATGGAGGAGGTACTTCAGACTAAGAACCTGGTGGTGGTAGATAACCTAGAAGGGCTAACGCTAGAAGATGGCACGGTGGTAAGCAAAGCGGCTATTCTGCCCTTGTTCCGCCCTGGGCAAGATCAAGTAGTGGGTTTCTTTGTGGCCGGTATTAGTCCAAAATTGCTGTACGGCTCTGATTATCAGAACTTCCATGAGTTGCTAGCCAGTCAAATTGCCACCTCCGTGGTATCCGTAAAAGCGCACCAAGAAGCTATTAGGCAGCAAGCCGAGTTAATTCATGTGTTTCAGCAGGCACCGGTGGCTATTGCCATTGTATCTGGCCCAGAATTTATCATCGACATCGCCAACCCAGGCATCTGTGAAATTTGGGGGAAAAGGCAGCAAGACGTGCTGGGCAAACCCGTTTTAGATGCCCTGCCCGAAATAAGAGACCAAGGCATTAAAGAGCTGTTAGATGGGGTTGTACAGACCGGAATTCCTTACGTGAACGAAGAATTGGCCCTTCAATTCTTGCGCAACGGAACCATGGAAACCGTGTATGTCAGCTTCGTTTACCATCCTTTCCGGAACATACATGGAGAGATTGCCGGGGTAATTGCCATGGCCATTGACATATCTGAGCAGGTAAAGTCGCGGCATCATGTTGAGGCGGTTAACCAGGAGCTTTTAGCCATCAACGCCGACCTTGATAATTTTGTGTATTCTGCATCGCATGACCTAAAAGCGCCTATTTCAAATATTGAGGGGCTCATGGAAACCTTGGTGGAATACCTGCCAGCCCACATTCTGAACTTACCCGAAGTACAGCAAGTTTTGCAGATGATTGAGGCCTCGGTTAGCCGGTTTAAGCGAGCTGTGGCAGACTTAACGGAAGTGGCCAAGGTACAGCGCGAAGCCAGTGAAGACGTAACCGCCCAAGATCTTTTAAAGGTGGTGGAAGACGTGCGGTTAGATTTTGAGACCAAGATTAAAGCCGCTGGTGCCCAGATAAAAACCAATTTTGCCCCCAATGCTACGGTAAAGTTTTCGGCGAAGAACGTGCGCAGCATTGTCTATAATTTACTTAGCAACTCCCTTAAATACCGCTCGCCAGAGCGCACCCTTGAACTATCAATTTCAACGCAATCAACGCCAGAATACGTGATTTTGAAAGTGGAAGACAACGGCCTGGGCATGAAGAAAAATGACCACGCCAAGATTTTCTACAT
The DNA here is from genome assembly GCA_038241905.1 of Cytophagales bacterium. Lineage (GTDB taxonomy): Bacteria > Bacteroidota > Bacteroidia > Cytophagales > Hymenobacteraceae > Nibribacter. The sequence continues at coordinate 5,176 of JBBSSO010000104.1, forward strand.
GTTCAAGCGCCTGCATGACCACGTAGAAGGCACCGGCATTGGCCTCTACATCGTGAAACGAATTGTAGAAAACGCAGGCGGTAAAATTGAAGTAGAAAGCGAAGAAGGCAAAGGCACCACTTTTCAAGTGTATTTCAGAAAGTAGCAGACAATCTAAATGTCTGGTTTTTCTTTAAATATGGCCTCCGGCCGATGAACAAAATTTATTATTAATGTGCCAAAAATCCTGTTTTCGGCCTGTTTTTCCAAAAACAGCCCTAAAACAGGTTTTTTCTATTTCTTCTTCTTTGTAGCGTCGTTACACTGTAACGACGTGTCTCCATGCAACAAGAAAGGCATCAACAGCATTAACCCAGCTTTGGCAACAGGCTGATAATTTTCTTCCATTTCACTTGCCGTTGTTGGTGTTATCACCAACAACCAAAAATACGCCATACGCTTCCGAGTTCCATTTTTTGCCGTTGTTATCACCAACAACCAAAACTTTGCTTTCTCGTCTGTAGAAACTACGCAATGCCTTGGCTCCACGCATTGCTTTCTTTTGCAACCTTAGCCTTGTCAATACCACTTGCCGTTGTTGGTGTTATCACCAACAACCAAAAATACGCCGTACGCTTCCGAGTTCCATGTTAGCAGTTTGATGCGGAGCGAACAAGCCTGCCTTTTTCATAGTCTCTTTCCTGCGCTCATGGCCGCGAGGCCCCGTCTTGGGTTTCGCACTGTGTACCTTTCCTGGGCCTGGAGGGCCCTGCCGCTCCGCGGCACCGGAAATCTACAAGGCGCTCACCCCAAGACTGGAAATAGTTTCTATCCAATTAAAGCTGTTACAACTTGTTAATGATTGCAGGTAATTCCTGTCGCTGGTGGGCTAGAGTCACCCGTGCTGCGCACATCACTTTTTTCTTCTTTCCTTGTAGCGTCGTTACACTGTAACGACGTGGCTCCATGCAACAAGTAAGCCATCAACTGCATCAACCCAGCTTTTGCAAAGGGCTGAGCATTTCCTTCCATTAGCCGTTGTTGGTGTTATCACCAACAACCAAAAATACGCCATACGCTTCCGAGTTCCATTTTAGCAGTTTGATACGGTGCGAATAGGCCTTTCTTTTTCATAGTCTCTTTCCTGCGCTCATGGCCGCGAGGCCCCGTCTTGGTTTTCGGGCTGTGTACCTTTCCTGGGCCTGAAGGGCCCTGCCGCTGCCGCGACACCGGAAATCTACAAGGCGCTCACCCCAAGACTGGAAATAGTTCCTATCCAATTAAAGCTATTACCGGCTGTTGAT
>JBBSSO010000105.1:0-6445 GCA_038241905.1 Cytophagales bacterium
CGGGTGGTGCGAGGAGGTTGTGAAAACCGTGGTCATGAACGGCTCCGGAAAAGTACCCAGCTTGTGGGCCATAAACTGCAGAAATTCCTCGTCCCAAATGCCCCACAGGCCGTCAAAATCGGCATCGTTGCCGTACTGGGTCTTGCCATAATAATGCTCCACGCCAATAAGATTCAGAAACGCGTCGAAACCCATGGACCCGTTGGGTGCCCCGTGAAAAAACGAGGTGTGGTAGCCTTTCTGGCGCAGTGTGCGCGGCAAACTGGGCAGTTGGTTGCTTACGTACTGCGTTAAAACAAACGGCTCCTGCATGCTGGGTACACTGCTGAGCACGCTGGGGATGGCGTCAATAGATTTCCGGCCGTTGGCGAAGGAGTTCCAGTAGACTTTGCTGTGCCGCATGAGCGAGTCTATAAACGGCGTGTAACCCGTGTACGTTCCGTTTTCTAGGTGGTGGTTGTAGCCGCCCACGGCTTCTTTGGCCATGCTTTCCCAAATAATAATCACCACGTTTTTGGGGGTAAAAGTAGCGTTGGCAGGGGGTTGGTGAAAGGGCGAATAATACTGCGCCACCTCTTGCTCGGGGAAATAAGTAACCGGCTTGTAACTGGTTTTATTGATGGTTCTGATTACGGAAAAAGGCGTGTTTAACACGATGTAGATTTCCTGGGGCCGCTCCACAAACTCGCCGGCGTTGCTGAGCGTGATGGGCCGCGTGCTGTGCCGAAAGCCGCCGCGCATGCCGCCTACGGTCAAAGTCAGGCCTAGAGCCAGCATGATTATCTGAAACGGATAATACCGCCAGGCACTTTGCCGGGAGGCGGGGCTTAACTGAATTTGGTTATACAGCCAGTTCATTAAAACCATCAGCAGCGCCCAAATTACCGGAATGTACCAGAAGTCTACCAAAAAACTGGCTGCTAATCCGCCCCAATCTTCTTGCCCAAATTCCCGAACTACGCTGCCGGTGGTTCGGCGGAGGGTAAAGCGGTAGTAGGCAAAATCTACGCAATTGAAGGCCAGCCCGATGCCATTGAAAAACAGGAAAACGCCTTTGGTTACTTTTCGGTAAGCTGGCTGGTGCCGAAACCGGAATGGCAACAACAGCAGCACTAAGAACAGCGCGTTGGTGTAAAGTACGGCCGCCAAGTCAAATTGCAGCCCGCCCCACATGAGGTATAGCAGGTCTGGGAAAGAAGTTTCGGAGAAAAAGCCGCGGTTAAAAAAGTAGAAAAGCACCCGGCAAACCGAATACAGCAACATGGCCACGCCCAGCGCCAGCAAAAGGAACACGTGCACACTTTCTTGCAGCCGCTGGCGATACGTTGAGAAATTCATGGAGAAGCAGAATATCTGACAAAACTACGCAACCCCACGCTATATTGCGTATTCGCTACTGTTAATTCGTTTTCTGAATGAAACGGCACAGGGCTGAATTGATTATGAGTCTAGCTTCGCGTACCGGCAAATCCCTTTCTGTTTTAGGCCTGTTTTCCGAAAAACAGGCCTAAAACAGAAAATTGGCGGGGCAGTAGTTTTTACATCGGCAAAGCCGATTTTCTTTAATTGCCGGGAATGCTTTCAGCTTTTGTTTTCTTTCCTTCGCCGCGCAAAAAAAATGCTTTAAACCAAAACAGCCCGAAACGCTTTTGGCGTTTTCGGGCTGTTTTTAGAAAAAGAGGGATAATAGCTTGTTTAAACTTCAGCTTTTTGCTGCAAATGCCTATAGCAAGAACCTGCCTTCGTCTTTTTGTCGCCTTCGTAGCGGTGCTATGACGCTCAAAAAAAACTTCGACAGAACCTTACTCTAATCATTTTCGCTGGCAAACCTGAAATTCAAACAAGCTCTAAAACGTTTATTTGTTAAAGGCACTTTTCAGTTGGTCAACGGCCATTTTCTGCGCGTCTTTGGCTTGGGGCAGCACGGCGGCCATCCCGAAGAACTCATGGGTAACACCGTCAAATACCTTTTGCTCCACGGCTACGTTTGCTGCGCTTAGCTTATCAGCCAGCTGCTTTCCTTCGGTTTGCAGCGGGTCAATCTGGGCGTTGATGATGGTGGTGGAAGGCATGTTTTTTAAGTCAGCATTTACCAAGTCTATCCACGGTTTTTTACCATCCGCCGACGAAGTAAGGTATTGCTTAAAGAACCACTCCATCAGGGGTTTGTTTAACGGTTTGGCGTCGGCATATTTCTGGTAAGACTCAGTGTTGGTGTCATAACCGGCAATGGGGTACACCAAAACTTGGTGCAGGGGCATCTGTTTTTTCGGGTCGCGGGCCATGATGCTCACTGCCGCGGCCAAATGACCGCCCGCGCTTTCGCCTACTAGCGCCACTTTGGCTGGGTTTCCGTTAAACGAGGCCGCGTTGGCCAATACCCATTTGTAAGCCGCGAAAGCATCATTATGGGCTGTCGGGAATTTATTTTCTGGGGCTTGCCGATAAGCTACGGCCACCACAATGGCGCCCGTCTGAGCCGCCAGCGCCTGGGCTGACGCATTATACGTGTCTATGCCGGCAATTACCCAACCGCCGCCGTGGTAATAGACAATTACCGGGTACGGAGCCGTGCCGGTTTTAGGCGTATAAATGCGGGCATGGATCTGGGCACCGTTAACCGGTATCATTTTGCCCACAGTATCTACCCCAGATGGCGGCACAGGAATGTTATTTTCCTTAATCAAGTCCATCACGGCCATAGCCGGCGTAGGGTTTTGACGGGCTTGCACCGCCGTTAATTCAGTAATAGGCTTGGCGTTGTAGCTTACTAATTTTTCAATAACCGTTTGCATGGCCGGCGTCAAATCTTCACCCCAAGCCGGTTTAGGACCAGTGGGTTGCAACTCGGTTGGTGGGTCTGTTGGGTTGTTTTCAGATTCTAGGGCCGTAACGGTGGTGGTTTCAGTTGTGCTTTTGGTTTCACAAGCAGTGACCAGCAAACAACCAGCTGCTACCAAAGCAAGTTTACTTTGGCGGATGAATAGGGGCAATATTATTTTTTTCATAAGGAGGTAGTTTAGGCGCATTTTTTGTAATCGTAAAAAGGACATACGGGCTAAGGTTTTAACCGGATTTTAGCAAGGAATTTTAAACAGGGTCCAAAGATAATTTTTGCCTCATTCACATCGCCCTGCGCTTTTCTTTGTCTTGCTTTCTGATGTATTTTTGTAAATTCTAAATAGCATTTTATGGTAGCATTGCTCAGAGGCCAGTTTTTTTCAAAGTCCGTTCTGCTTTTGGCGTTTGGGTTTTTTCTGATGTTTACCAGCTGCACCGCTCCACGGTCGGTTATTCATTCGGGCCGGGTAACGCCGCACGGGCAGTTTAAAGTGGGCGCTAATGTTGGCGGCAATTTAGCCACAGAGCCCATCAGCCAACTTGGCGACATTTCCAAAGCTGCCATTGAGGCCTTAGCAAACCGCGATTCTGTCTATTACAATGAGCAGGTAAAAGTGGCCACCCAAGCCGCTATTGCTTATTCTTTGGATCCCGTTGGTCCTACTTTCGATTTTTACGTGCGCTACGGCGTGTTGCCCAAAGTAGATGTTGGCTATAAATATGCGGCTGGCGTGCACGTTTTAGACGCTATGTACCAGTTTTTAGGCCCGATGGCGGGTGATCAAAAAAGCCCCATCGGGAGCTGGTCTGGTAGCGTGGGGGTGCAGTACGCTGGGCAGAGTTCGGGTATTGTAAGCAAAATTTTTCTAGATAAGTTAACGCCCATTGTGGCGTTCAAAGCTACCCGCAAAGACTTACTGGTGCCCTTGGTTTTTAGCAAGTCTTTTGGGGCCGATGAAGAGTTTGGGAACATCGCGTTTGGCGTGAGTTATAGCCACACGTTTGTAGAATACGGCTTGGAGCCGGGCCGTTTGTACCGCAAAATAGGCGGTGGCAAGGCATTGCAATTAGAAGGCATACTGCGTAAAAATAGCTTTTCTTCTTACGGCGTTTTTGTGAGCGCAAAAATAGGAGCCCGTCGTATTTACTTGTTGCCCGCGCTTGCGTTGTATTACCAAAACTACGGCACGTATGAGTTGCTGCAAAACGAAAGCTACAGCTATGCTGGCCTTACGCTGGTGCCTTCTTTGGGGCTGCAAATTGGGTTAGGCCAAGGCAAAACCGCGAAACGGTAAAAGCTGTTTTAGGCCTGTTTTTCAGAAAACAGGCCTAAAACAGCTTTTTTAAATTTGTTTTCGCCGGCAAAATCAAAACTTAAACAAGCTTTAAAACAGCCTCGGCTGATGCCCGACGGGCCTTTATTTTAATGTTATGGTATCTTGCGGGGAGGCGTGGTTAGAATCGGCGGCTTTTGCGGCGTTATCGCGCTGCTCGCGCTCCTCAATTCTTTCATGGTTTTGAGAACAGGCCGAGAATAAAAAACTGGCAGAAAGCAAACAGCCGAAACCCAGGCAAAAGCCTTTGGCGCGGGAAGAAAAATTAGTAGTCATGGGTATAGTAATTGGTTGGCTCCTTTCAGATACGCTATCGCGCCGCCGGCGGCCATGTTTACTTCTTTGAAAAAACCATTGCGCGGCTTAAAGTTTAGCTCTTACTTCTTGCACGGCCTGCTCTTTCTTTATCGGGTATAAAAACGCCCTAATTTCCTTCAAAAAATTCATGCTGCCGTTGGGCAAGTTGCTGAGCACAATAATGGCGCTGTGGTCTTGCGGGTTGCGGAGTAAATAAGTGGCAAATCCGTGCCAGAGGCCGCCGTGATACACGGCGGTGTCTCCGTTCTCCAGCGGTTTAATGCGCCAGCCGAAGCCGTAGTCTTCATCCTGCTTTTTTTTGGGCCTAGAGCCGGTAAACGCGTCTTGCAGGGTTTCAAAAGAGACCAATTGGTTGGTGTACAGGGCTTGGTCCCATTTGTAGAGATCTTCTACGGTAGAATAAATGCCTTTGTCGCCCAGCACGGTATCTAGGTAATCAGTGGTGCGTTTTTGGCGGAAACGGGTGTGGCCGGTGGCAATTTTGCCGGTAAGCGTGGCCACGTCTGGGCTGTAGGTAAACGTGTGGGTCATCTGCAGCGGTTCAAAAATACGCTCCCGCAGGAACGTGCTAAAAGGCATACCAGACGCTTTTTCTACCACCGATGCCAGCAAACTGTAGCCGGTGTTACTGTAGTCAAAACGCACGTTGGGTTTGTAGTAGGGTTTGGGCTGTTGCTGCACCATTAAACTTACCACGTCTTGGTTGGTGAGGTTTTTCTTGCGGTCGGCCCAAAATTTGTCTGCGAAATACGTGTAATTAGACAAGCCCGATTGGTGCGTAAGAAGCTGCCGAATGGTAATGCCGTGGTACGGAAAATCTGGAAAAAACTGCTGCACGCTGTCCTCGTAGGCCAGTTTGCCCTCGTCGTGCAGCATCATAATGGCCATGGCCGTAAACTGCTTTGACACCGACGCCAACTGAAAAGCCGTCTGCACGGTAAGCGAATCTTTGCGGTAAAAATCGGCAAGGCCGAAGGCGTTTTTGTAGATAACTTTATCATATTTGGTCACCAGAACCACGCCGTTAAAGCCCTGCCGCCGGAAACGCTTAAACACAGAATCTAGCTTTGTTTGCAGTTTGGGCAAACTATCTGACGTAAACCAAGCCGGAGCTTCTAGTTGCTGCCGTTCAATTTCTGGCTCAGAAAAGGAGAAAAGCTTTTTCTTGCCACCTTCCTGACAAGAAAAAAGAAATACGCACATGCAGAGTGCAACCATCCACCGGAAAATCTTTAAAGAAACTTTGCCAAACGCCATACCAGAAAAACCATCAAAAAAGCCAGTTCTAAAGGTAAGGTTTTGAGAGGAAAATTCTACTAAATGAAAGATGGGTTGCTAAATTCTGACGGATAGAAAAGTAAGTTGCCATCAGAATTAAAGCAGAAGATGCGGGTTTACCCCAAAAAAGCCAGGTTGCCAGTCATCTTTCTCTTAAAGGTGATTAAAGTTTCTGCACACAGTTTTCTCCGGGGGCAAAGCGCTTTATTTTTAATACGATGGTATTTTACTGTTAGGAGAAGAGCACCTGTTTTAGGCCTGTTTTTCAGAAAACAGGCCTAAAACAGGTCTAGAATAGGAAGCGACCTCAAGAAGCAAGGCGTCTGCAATGCCTAAAACCCATGCAGGTAAAACTCCCCTCAGGAGAGGAGTAGGTTTTAAGTTGTGGATAAAGTAAACACTACTTAGGGTCTGCTGATAAATACAAAAATCATTAATGTTTATGTATTGAGAGGGATTTTTCGGTATTTCATGCTGCCCAAGTGCAAGCAACTATGCCAAAGACCTCCAAAAGGCGTGCATCACGCAGCCCATATAGCAGCCCAAGCCAGCTGGCTTTTTCAGGGTTCGAGACACCTTTCCATAACCAGCTGGACCTGTCCAACCGTTGGGTGGTGCTCAGCGCCCAGATCCCCTGGGATAATCTGGTCAGCATTTTCAACAAACGCAACCCG
>JBBSSO010000106.1:0-6419 GCA_038241905.1 Cytophagales bacterium
AAGCAATGTACTTAGAGCATGTTTAAATTTGTCTTTTGCGCTGCAAAATGGCATCGAAAGAACCTGGCTTCGCATTTTTCGCCTTCAAAATCAAAATTTAAAAAAGCTCTTAGGCTTTCCTGTTTTCGGCCTGTTTTTCCAAAAACAGGCGTAAAACAGGAGATTTTATTCTGATGTTAGAATTGGAACCCGGCCCTTACCAGCAGCAAGTTTTCTTCTGCCGAAGTGGCATACCCCGCCGAAAGCACAATTTGGTTTAAAGGAGACAGCCACACGCCGCCGCCGTAGCCTTGGTGCCATTTTTTGGAGTCCTCGTCTTTTGCCCACACGCGGCCCACGTCATGAAAGCCAAACACGCCTACAGATGCCGGAAACAGATACGTGGTGAAACTGAACAACCGCAAACGGGCTTCCGTGTTGTTGTAGAGGGTGCTGTGACCGGTAAAACGGTTTCGGCGGTAGCCGCGCAGGGTAGAAGGTCCGTCTAAGGTCTGCTTTTGGAAGAAGGCGGCGTTATCGCCGAAGGTATGGCCACCCCCAAAGCGAGTAGCCAAAGTTAGTTTAAACGGTATCCGGAAGGTTTTGTAAATGGCAAACTGAGAATTTACCTGCGCTACATCCGCAGTATGTTCCTTGATGCCTTGTAATAAATTAGCTGACACATTCCAGAATATCCCTTTGGCAGGCATGGCTTTGGCGTCTCTAGAGTCTAGCACGTACTCCAGCCGAGCACCCGCGTAGGCATGCGGCAGATAATACCCTTCTAGCGCAGCATTAGGATTTTCTGGCAGCGACCGATTGGCCCGCTGGGTAACATTAACCGTTTGGTACGCTGGCCCCACAAAAATGGACTCGTATTCGCTGAGCTGGCGGCCTACCAGCAGGTTGCTGTAAAACTGGGTAGATTGGTACCGATATTCGTCAATATCTACGTGGCGGTCATACGTGCTTTCATTGCCCAGCCCGAAAAAGTTTTCTGCATAACCCGGGCTTTTCCAGTTGGCGTTTACTTTTAGGTCAAGCCCCAACCTTACCTGCGGGAAATGCGCCGCATAATCTACCAGAAAAGACTTGGTTCTAAACGCGTAGCTGCCCATAATGCGTTGCATCATGCCGTACGGGTCTTTCTGGAAACCTTGGGTGCGCAACTGAACGCCAGCGCCTAACAAGAAACCATCGTCTCGGTTATATTCTGCTGAGCCCAAAGGCCCTAGGTAGTTGTATTTGTAGGCAAACCGGTCATACACGGGCGGCCGTTTGCTGGTCAGGTCGCGGGCCTCGGTGCCAAGGTTTAACGTGGCGCCGTCTGGGGTGTCATAGACATACGTCAGGCGCCGCAGCCCATCTACGGTAGAGCTGTCCGTGATAATATCATGGTCTTCGCCGCCAATAATCCGGATGCGCATGGTTTTCTCGGCCTGACCGGTAATTTTAAATGTGTCATCTCCGCCTAGGCCGTAGAGCCTAAGTTCATTGGTTTCTGCATCTAAAAAGCGGCGGCGGTAAAAAAGATTTTCTGCCGATGGCGTTTTTTTGTAAATACTAACAGTGGTAGAACCATCGGGCTGACGCACAACATCAAAATAATCTTTCTGGTCAGTGCCAACCACGTCTACTTTGCGGGCCAAAAACAGGTAATACTTATCCGCGTCTTCTTTAAGGTGGGCGCGGCGTTTTTTAAGCGTTTCGGTAAGCGTAGCGCCCGACTGCTGGTAAACGGCGGGTGGTAATTGTTTTACCGCGTTTTCAATGGCCACATCGGTTAGAGATTGTTCTAAAGAATCTGCCATGGCCAACCATTGGCTCCGCTCCATACTGGTTAAGAAAGTGCGGTCAAAGTGGCGCGCATTAAAATTAAAGCCTTCAATGTCGCGGAGACGTTCATCAAAGCCTTGTACTTTGGGCAGAATCCATTTACGACTGGCAATGTTAGGAATAACGCCTTGGTTCACAAAAAAAGCCTGATCACGGTCGCGGGGGATGGGTTTGTAAACGCTGCCCTTTCCTTTTTTCTTAAACTCGGCCCAGCGCCATTGGTCATCATGGCGGTCCCAGTCGGCAATGAAGAAGTCCAGAAGGCGAGCTTTTAAAACCGCGACTTCGTCTATTTGATCATCTTGGTCTTCCTGAATTTTTTCCAGCACTTTAGGCGTACCCACGGCGTTCTTAGTGTTCCCAAACGAATCCAGATCAGACAAATCCTCATCCGGACGAGTTTCAAAAAGACCGATGGTATTGGCAAAGCCCTTTAAATAGCGCCCAAACCGGGGGTCATCTGGAATAATAAAATACTGCGGATTGGTGTGGTATACGCCCGCAGCCTCAGCCAGCGGCGCGGCCACCAACGCACCGTACGGGTGCGAGGCCGAGATTTGGTCCCGCACTACATCGGCGGCCAGCGTTTCCCGGAGAATGCGGGGCAAGGCGGCATCGGGGTATTTCTCTACCGACCGCAACACATACTCGCGCCCGGTACTGTCTGCTAGGCGCAAGGATTTAGTCTGGAAACCGCCGCCGCGTTTTATCACTTTAAGCCCGCCGTGCATGGTGGCAATATCAAAAACGGGGAGCGCTACGGGTTCTTTCCACTCGTTGCGGTAGTTTAGGCCCATGAGCCAGTGCTTAAAGCTGTTGGTGTTGTAATACGTGCTGGCAGGCAGGGAACGGGTTTGGCCGGCAAAGTTGAGGTTGAGTTTGCGTACCTGTTCTTCAACTTGTTTAAGGGTGGGTTTGCGGGCAATTAAGGCGCGGTACGCCACTTGGCCAGTTGCACTTTGCAGGGTAGGAGCGGTCCAGATTTCTAGCCAAGTTTCGCCGTTGGCGAAGTAGAGTAATTTAATAAAACCCGGGTTTTCATCGGCGTACGCCGAGGTAGCTCCTTTAATAGATTTCACGTTTTTGGCACCTATGCCAGCGCCCACGTAGTTAATGCTGTCTTTGACCTGGTGCTGCAAAGCCAGCGAATTGCCCTCTACGTGCACCAGACCGCGGTAGAGACTGTAGAACTGGCTTAACTGCCGATGCAGCAGGGTGTGTTCCAGTTTTTTCATTGCAGGCGGCACGCTCATGACCATCAACAAATTTTTGTCTTCGTTCATGCGCAGGATATCATCTAGGGTGGCCAACGTGGTGGTGAAGCCTACGGTGGGGCATCCGCGTTTCTCCTCGTCCTCATCCATGCGGCGGTTGGGCAATACCCACTGGGGGTCTAGCAAAATGAGGTGCAGGTCTTCGGTAAGAGAAACCTCCGCCGGGCCGGGGCAATGGTTGTCGGGCAAGAAAAGGTTTTTTTTCTGGAGGTATTGCTCAATAAAGCGTTCTTGGTTTCTAACATCCTGCACCACGCGGCCTTTGCCATCATGCCCACCCGGAATTATAATTAATTGGCCTTTATAGCCTTGCAGGTAATCTAGCTGGGTTTTGAGTTGATTTTCTTGCTTGGCTCTATCTGGTGCAGCTACGCCGGGCAAAGTGAAGGGCGTAAACGGGTTGCCCATAAATACCAAAGAACTGTTCATACCCGCTTGTTGCAGTTGGCTTTGTAGCAGCGGCAGCGGGGCGGCAGTGGTTTGCCCGGGAGCCATGCGGCCGACCAGCAAAACGGTGTGCGTGGGTTTGGTAGAAGGCAACGCCGGTAATTGGGCCCAAGCCATGGTGCCTGCGCCTAAATTGATGATAAGAAGTAAAAGTGCTACCTGTAGAGGTAAGAGTGGTTTCATAGAAAATGAGCGAGAGTTCAAGCGTCTGTTTTAGGCCTGTTTTCTGAAAAACAGGCCTAAAACAGATTGGTTTGGTAAACAACGGCCAACATACCGGGTTTGTTTGCGGCTGTTTACGCAAGAACGCGTTATTTAGGTTGATAATTTACGCCCTGAACGCGAAAATAGAAATATTATTTACTGGTTTTTTTGCAGCGCTGCTTGGCGGCGGTTGTGAGATGCGGAGCCTTAGTCTATTTTAAGCTAAAGGAAGAGCTTCTTGCTTTCTGTTTCCGGCCTGTTTTTTGAAAAACAGGCCGGAAACAGAAAATAAAATTACCATCGGTCAAAGGCCAAAAGTTCAAAACTAGTCTAAACGCAACCGCCCCCTCTCTTATTATAGAAAGGGGGCGGCGGCGTTTAAAACAAATATTAAAGAAAGATTACTCCTTTTTATCGCTCTGCTCAGAATCTTTTACTTCCTCGGCATCGGTGAACTGGTTAGCGCTGTAGGTAACCAACACAATGGCCCCAATGGCGGCGGCGGCTACGGAAAGCACCAATTGCAAGGGCGTCATTTTTTCGCGGGCCTTTAAGAGAAGCCTGCCAGCATCAGAAAGTAGCTCGGGCAGCACGTCGTGGTTGCCTTGGTACACGTTCACGATAGATTCAATGGTGCGGGCAAATTCTTTAGGTTGTAGTAATTGGGTTGCTTTATTTCCTGAATGTTCCATAGTAGGGAGTGGTTTGCGTAAATAAATAGGGCGTCAAATGTTTTGTAATAGTGCCGGCAGGAGTATACGCAAATGCGTTGCCTTTGGCTGAGTGCTAAGCTACTTGTCCGCCCGAACCGCGCACGGCTTCGTTAATTTTCTGAATAATTTTATCTGGGCTAAACATCATGCTGGCCGGAAAACTTACCGCCACATTGTTGATCTGTAAACACTGTGAGGTCTCGTCATACGCGTAATCGGCGGTTACGCCTTGCTTAGATACGCGGCCGTTGTTGCCTTCTAGCTCAATGCCAGCGGCGCTCAATTTGCCGCGTAAATCGTTGTATAGTTCCGGACTGATGCCGTTGTAAGTTGCACTGTTTGCCATGGTTATAAGAGTTTAGTAGGGTTAGATTTTTTCTGTACGCAGTATAACGGGCCAAGGTTAGCCGCGCCCGATTCTTAAATATAACGTAAATTTGCCTATTCTGCTTGTGATGGACACATTTTATGGGCCACACATTCTTTAACCTTTCACTGGTTTTTGAGGTAAAGCTGAACTCTGTTACCTTTAACACAAATGAAAAAACGGGCACCGCGGTTATTATTGGGTTTGCTGTTACTCTTTGCAGTAATAGCTTTTTTTTTCACCGATGGCCCTTCTGACGTCTATGCCCCCGTTCCTACGTTTGTCAAAAGCAACGCCCTTTCTACCGATGCGCCAGACAGCGTAGTAGTGAGCGCTGGCGCCCATTATGCCCGCAGTGGTTTCGCGGCGTTTTTTCTGGGCGAGCACAACCGCGCCGTGTGGGCCCAGCCCGTTAAAGCCAAAATCTTCCGGATGAAAGAGCAGAAAGGCGGCCTGCAGATTACCAAACTGGGCGGCGGCATGCAAACCACCAGCCTCACGCTCTCAGATTCGCTGGGGCGGATGTTTGCCCTGCGCTCTGTAGATAAAAACCCAATTGGAGTGCTGCCGCCGTTCTGGCGCAAGACCGTGGCCGGTTCTTTTGTGCGAGATCAGATTTCGGCCTCCAACCCCTATGCAGCCTTGGTAGTAGCGCCCTTGGCCCAAGCAGCCAAGATTTTGCACCCCACGCCCCAGTTGGTGTTTGTAATGCCAGATGACCAAGATTTTGAGCAGTACGCGACCTTGGTTGGCGGCCAGCTGTTTCTGATGGAAGAGAAATTTACCACCAAAGCATCGCTCTCCAAGAAATTTGGCCCAGCTTCAGATTTAGTTAGTACCCAGGAAATGCTGGACCGTCATTACACCTCGGGCCGCCACCGCATTGACCAATGGGCCTTCGCGCGCGCGCGGCTTTTTGATTTTCTTATCAGCGATTGGGACCGCCACGAGGGCCAATGGGACTGGGCAGAATACCGGCAACAAGGCGATATTTGGTACAAACCCGTAGCCAAAGACCGCGACCAGGCCTTCGGCCGATACAACGATGGCGTGTTGCCTTGGCTGGCTACCCGCAAGTTTGCCGCCCGCAAGTTCCAGTCGTTCTACCCCGATTATGAAGATGTGCGGGGACTCACCATCAACGCTTCATTTATTGACGCAAGGGCCTTGTCTGAGGTTTCTTTAGCAGATTTTAGGAGGCTGGCGCATCAGCTGCAGCAAGCCTTGCCAGATTCTGTGCTCAGAAATGCGGTGCGGCAATATCCGCCGGAGATTTATGAACTTATGGGCGAAGAAACGTTTAAAATATTAAAAGCCCGCCTAAAAAAGTTGCCGCAAGTAGCTGAGGAATTTTACCGCATTCTAGCCGAGGAAGTAGACGTGGTAGGGTCAGATGAGCCAGAACGCTTTGTGGTGTACCGCTTATCTCAAGGCCGCACCGTGGTAGAAGTTTTCCGCCTCACGCAGAACAACCTGAACGGCGCCAAAGTCTATACCCGCACTTTCTTCGCGGCCGAAACCAAAAAAATAAACCTGTACGGCTTGGGCGGCAACGATGTATTTGAGCTAAAAGGAAACGCGGCCCAAGGCAGCTACGTG